>JAICSR010000487.1 GCA_025936795.1 Ktedonobacterales bacterium
AAGAGCCAATCTACCACCCACAGCGCGTGGTGGTCGCGGATACCCCGGCGCAAGGGTCGTCGCTGGCGCCAGCGACGGAGGCGCCGAACGGTAGCGCGCCAGAGCAGCGTCCACCAGGGTGGGTCCAGCCAGATGATGCAATCGGCGCTGGCAATGAGCGGATCAGTCCAGCCGAGATGGCCGCCCTCGGCGACCCAGCAGGGCTGCGCGACGATGTCCGCGATCATACGCTGACGTTCACCCGGCGGGCGCGCCGTCCAGCGCTCATCCACGAAGGCGACGGGATCGAGTGGATGGCAGGGATAGCCCAGCGCGGTGGCGAGGCGCTGCGCAAGTGTCGTTTTGCCAGCGCCAGGAGCGCCGATGATGACGATTCGGCGCCCCATGACACAGCATATCCTCTCGTGTGGGATGGTGGGGAAATCAGCGGTTCTCTGATGCGCTACTGCTTGGGCGCGGCAAAGACCGCTGTGCCATAGCAGAGCACCTCGCTGACGCCTGCGGTGATCTCGGTGGCGTCGTAGCGCACGCTGATGATGGCGTTCGCGCCCAGCGCCGCCGCATGCTGAATCATCAGCTCATACGCCTCGCCACGGGCGCGCTCGCACAACTCCGTGTAGAGCGAGATGTTGCCGCCGACGATCTGCTGCAAGCCAGCGCCGATGGAGCCGACGATGCTGCGCGAGCGCACGACGATGCCGCGCACGATGCCGAAGTTGCGGACGATGGTGTGGTTGGGCAACTCAAACGCGCCCGTCACCAGGCTGTGGTCGAAGGATGCGCCGGGCTGCGCAGTTGGCGCTCCCGGCTGCTGATAGGGCTGACCCATGATTGATCTCCTCGACAGGGCGCGCCAATGCTTCGCCACAAGACGCATCCAGCGCTGCGGGGCGGCGCGTCGTCTAGCAGGGATACGGATAGCACGGCGTGGGGTTGCGCGGGCGAGCGGCGCAGATGCTACTCGTCTCGCGAGGAGACGTGCGCCTGCAATCGCTCACTGGCGCCAGCGTGACACCCGTCTCGCACTAGCGCAGGATCGAGCATGCCAGACAGAGCAATCGTACTGCACCAGTATTGATTGTAGCTGTGTTTGCTACCTTGTGTTAAAATTGGCCAACGCGGGACAGGTAGTTGCCGACATGCTCGCAAAATGATGGGACATCAGCGTTGCGATGTCTATGGCCAAGCAGGCCAGGAGCGAGCTTGACGCTATCTCTCCTCCGCGTGGCGCGCTGGCGACGATGTCCTCTTGAAAGGGGCAGACCTGTCAGCCCGTTCAGTCATCGTCTCGAAGTTATCCCAGATTCGTCGGACCATTGGACTGTTCAGGAGATTGTACCTATGGCACTCGCATCCCTGCTCACGCACAGCCTGGCGCTCGACACGACCTCCTCGTCCACTGCGCTGATCGGTGACATCGTGTACCTGGCGATTGTTGTCCTGTACGTCGCCGCGACGTGGGTCATCTTCGCCAAGGCCGGTAAACCCGGCTGGGCAGCGATCATCCCGATCTACAGCACCATCGTGCTGTTGCAGGTCGCCGGACGCCCCGTCTGGTGGATCATCCTGTTCCTGATCCCCATCGTCAACATCGTTTTCGCCATCATCACCCTCAACGACCTTTCCAAGTCGTTCGGGCATGGGGTCGGCTATACGCTGGGGTTGACCTTCCTCAGCATCATCTTCTTCCCCATCCTGGCGTTTGGCGGCTCGCAGTACATTGGGCCGCGCGGCGTTCGGCAGCCGCAGTTTGCCAATGTCGCCTAGCGCACAGTTGTAGCGCATAGGAAAACGGTCGTAGCGAACGCTACGACCGTTTTTCACATGGCAGGTGACGCTGGCGGAGGAGGTGGGATTCGAACCCACGGCGCCGTTACCGACGCACGCGATTTCCAGTCGCGCCCACTAGGCCTCTATGGGACTCCTCCAGGATTCCGCAGGCCCGTGCGAGCGAGCCGGGCGACCAGCGAACGCCGGTTCGCCAGCCAGCCTGGCCTGCCGAGGCGGAAGGGGCGGGATTCGAACCCGCGGCGCCCTTTCAGGCGCACCGCTTTTCGAGAGCGGCGCCTTAAACCACTCGGCCACCCTTCCGCCGCGCATAATAACACACCCGGCCTGCGCTCGCAAGCCGTTCGCGCCACCCTGATTGGGGTATCGCTGCCCGTCGGCTTTGCCCGTTGGCTTTGCACGTTGACAGCCGACCTGGCTGGGCGCCATACTGACTCTGCGAGGCGCTTTGTAGCGTCATCCTCGCTCTCATCGGAGTGACACCCAGCATGACACAGCATGGAATCCTGAGCGTAACGAGCGACAAACGCTCATCTGGCCCGGACGCGTTGCCCCTCTACGCGCGCGCCCATGATACGCTGTGTCTGGCTTGCTGCGCCTGTATGCGCGTCCATCGGTAGTAGTAGGCGCGGTTGGCGGCGAGTCACGCTGCCCTGCCTTGCCGATGGACGCCCCCTGCGCGTCATCTTCCCAACAGTCTTCAACTGCTCCATCACCGAGCTATCCCGCCGGGGAATCGCCAGCCGCTCGCTCTCGCTGTGGTATCGTAGAGCATGGCCCAGGCGCGACCCAGGCGAAGCTCAGGCACGACGCCGACCACGCCTGCGCGGGGTCGCGCGTGAGAAAGTGAGTCCATCAGCATGCAGCTGTTCAATACCGAAGCCGGTCGCAAAGAGACCTTCCAGCCGCTAGGCGATGTCGTCAAGATGTACGTCTGCGGTCTG
>JAICSR010000221.1 GCA_025936795.1 Ktedonobacterales bacterium
AGCTGCCAGAGCCACGCGCCCTGCTTGCCAAGCGCGGCAGTCAGCGCGTCACGGCTGCGCGCCGCCAGATCGCCTACCGTCGCGATGCCCAGCGCGGCCAGTCGCTCCTGTGTGTGCGGGCCAACGCCGCTCAGCCGCCCCACAGGCAACGGTTGCAGGAAGGCCGCCTCGGCGCCGGGCTTCACCACGAGCAGGCCATCGGGCTTCGAGAGGTCGCTGGCGAGCTTGGCGATGCTCTTGTTGCGCCCCACACCGACGGAGATGACCAGCCCCGTCTCTGCGAGCACGCGCGCCTTCAGGGTTGCGGCGATGATATGCGCGGGCGTACAGCCGACAACGCCCGGAGGCAGTTCACCGTACGCCTCGTCAATCGAGACCTGCTCACGCACCTCGAAGAAGTCGTCCAGAATCGCCATGACCGCCTGCGAGAGCGCACGGTAGCGGTCGAAGCGTGGCCGCAGGAAGACAGCGCTGGGACAGAGACGCCGCGCCACCGCGCCCGACATCGCGCTGTGGACACCAAAGCGCCGCGCGACATAGTTGGCCGTGCTGACCACGCCACGCCGATCAGGATCGCCGCCGACGATGACTGGCTTGCCGCGCAGACGCGGGTCATCCAGCTCCTCCACAGCGGCGAAGAAGCAGTCGAGGTCGCAGTGCATCACCCGGCGATAGCCCTGCGGTGGCGTCTGCGGTGGCGTCTGCTCTGGCGGCATGCTCTCCCCTCCGCAAGCCCCCTCCCCCTGGCCCCTCTTCCGCTGTGCGGGAGAGGGGAATCTGGCTTCACTTACCCTCAAGGGGTTGGGGGGTGAGGGTTCGCCCAGCGACGCTACTCGGCGCGCTTGAGCGCTAGCACAGCGTTATGCCCACCGAAGCCCATCGAGTTCGAGAGGGCGTACTCCACGTTCGCCTGACGCGGCGTGTTTGGCACGTAATCGAGGTCACACTCTGGGTCGGGGAACTCATAGTTGATGGTGGGAGGCAGCGCGCCTTCGTGCAGCGCCAGCGCCGTGAAGATCGCCTCCGCGCCACCAGCCGCGCCCACCATATGCCCCGTCATGGATTTCGTGGAGCTGACGGCAAGCTGATAGGCGTGGTCGCCAAAGACCGTCTTGATCGCGGCGGTCTCGGCGCGGTCGTTGAAGTAGGTCGAGGTGCCATGCGCGTTGATATAACCGATCTGCTCTGGCGCGAGGCCGGCCTTCTTGAGCGCCTTGCGCTGGGCGCTGACCAGGCCAGAGCCACCGGGGGCAGGCTCGACGATGTGGTGCGCGTCTGAGGTTGCGGCATAGCCCACCACCTCGGCGTAGACCGTCGCGCCACGCGCCTTCGCGTGCTCCAGCTCTTCCAGCACGACGATTCCGGCGCCCTCACCGATGACGAAGCCGTCACGCTCTTTGTCGAAGGGGCGACTGGCGCGCTGCGGGTCGTCGTTGCGCGAGGAGAGCGCGTGCATGGTCGTGAAGGATGCGACCGCGATGGAGACGATGCAGGCCTCGGCGCCGCCCGCGAGCATCGCCGTGGCATCACCGCGCCGAATCGTCTCCCAGGCCTCGCCGATGGCGTTGGCGCCGGTCGCGCAGGCTGAGACAGTCGCCAGGCTGGGGCCGCGCGCTCCCAGCAGCATCGAGAGCGTGCCAGCGGCCATGTTGGCGGGCATCATCGTGATGAAGAAGGGGCTGACCCGGTCGGGATGCTCGCCGAGCAGAATCGCAAACTGATCCTGCATCAACTGCAAGCCGCCGCTGCCAGAGCCGATCAGCACGCCCACATCATCTGGCATGGAGGCGATGTCCAGCCCGGACTGGTCGAGCGCCTCGCGCGCCGCCGCATAGGCGTACTGCGTGAAGGTCTCGGTGCGGCGCGCCGTCTTGCGGTCGAAATACTTCAGCGGGTCGAAGTCCTTGACCTCAGCGGCGATGCGGACACCGTGGTCACTCGCGTCGAACTTGGTGATTGGCCCCGCGCCAGAGACGCCTGCGAGCAACGCCTTCCACGTCGTCGCGACATCGTTGCCGAGGGGTGTCACAAGCCCCATGCCCGTGATACCTACCCGTACCGTCATGCCCGTTCTTGCCTTTCTCGTGGCGCGCAGACCTCCGCAGCCCACCGCCAGCGGACGCGCAATGCCCCATCAACTCGCGCTCTAGTGTACTCCAAAAGCGGTATCGTGGTACAGGGCGAGCGTCATTCAGGCGCAATTTCGGAGCCGTGGCCCGGATTCAGCGCCGTCAGCGCTATCTGCTCGGCCAGCGTGGCGAGCGCGTCGGGAGCGAGCGCGGCATCGAGCCAGTGGATGCGTTTGTCGGGCCGAAACCAGCTCATCTGACGACGAATATAGGCGTGCGTCGCTAGCTCGAAGCGCGCCACCGCCTCGGCCAGGGTCGCCTCGCCGCGCAGATAGGCGCCGATCTCACGGTAGCCCAGGCTCGACATTGCGGGCAGGCTCCAGGCGTAGCCGCGCGCCACCAGCGCCTCCGTCTCGGCGACCAGCCCCGCCGCCAGCATCGCGCCGATACGCGCATCTGCACGCGCGTAGAGCGCCTCGCGCGGCATGGACAGCCCCAGCGCAAGTGTCTGATACGGCGTCGGTCGGCGGCCCTGCTGCTCGGAGAATGGTCGCCCGCTGACGATGCAGACCTCGAGCGCGCGAATCAACCGCCGCGCATTCAGCGCATCAATCCGCTCGGCGGCGATGGGATCGAGCGCACGCAGCCGCTCCAACAGGGCGCCCAGCCCACGCTGCGCCGCCTCGGCCTCCAACTCCGCGCGTAGGGCAGGCTGTGGCGCGACCTCCGGGATCGCCAGCCCATCCACCACGGCGCGCACGTAGAGACCCGTGCCGCCGACCAGCAGCGGCAGCCGCCCACGCGCCCAGATTTCGGCGATGGCAGCCTGCGCGTCGCGCTGATACTCCGCCAGCGTGTAGCTCTCGTCTGGCCAGACGACATCCAGCAGGTGATGTGGAACGCGGGCCTGCTCCTCCGCCGTGGGCTTGGCGGTGGCGATGTTCATCAGGCGATAGACCTGGCGCGAGTCGGCGGAGACGATCTCGGCGCCGCGCAGCCCCAGCGCGGATGGTAGCCGCTCGGCCAGCGCCAACGCCAGCGCTGTCTTGCCGCTGGCTGTCGGCCCGACCAGCGCCACCAGTGGGATCGCCGCGTCCATCTGCTGGGACATCAGGCGAACGCGAAGCGGCGCACGAGAAAGCCGACCGGCGAGGCCAGCATCACGCCGAGCGCTACGCCGACGATCAGCCCGCAACCGCTCACCAGCGAGACGGCCACTGGCGCCTGCTGGAAGACCGCGCCGAGGGCCATCTGTGCGGCGGTCAGGCCGACCCAGCCGCCGATGACAGCGGCGGTCAGCAGCACGAGCCGATAGCGCGCGGCGATGTAGCGGGCGACCGCCAGGATGCCGCGACTCACCAGCGGCTGCACGCCGAGCGCTGCGCCCACGCCGACGAACAGCGGCAGCGTCAGCGCCAGCGCGCCAAGTTGTGTGGCGCCGGGCAGCGCGTTGGTCAATCCCTGCGTGAGCTGCAATTGCACGCCGTTGCTGATGGCCAGCACGGCGCCCACACCCGCCAGCAACGCGCCCGTGCGCCAGCGACCCGGCGACCGCGCGGAGCCAATGTAGGCCAGCGGCGCGCCAATCAGCGCGGCGAACACACCAACGCCGAGCAGCGCCCAGGCGATCCAGAGCGGATTGCCCAGCAGCGCGGTCAGTGTCGTCAGGGCAAAGGCGTTGACCAGCGCTGGCAGCCCGAAGGCGAGCAGCAGCGCCAGCGCCAGCGAGAGCGCCACCCGCAGGCCGCCCAGCGAGCGGGTTCGGCTCTGCGCCTGGCCTTGCGCCTGGCCTTGCGCCTGGCTCATGGCGGTGGCGCGTGGTTGTCGCGCCTGCTGCGGAGCTGCGGCATAGGCCGCTGTCTGCTGGGCAGCGCCGCCTCGACCGTTCGGCGCGGGCGCTCCTTGTGGCCAGACGACTCCCGCGCCAAATGGGGACGCGGGCGCGGCTCTGGGCGGCTGCGGTTTGGGCGCAGCGGCTGGCGGGGCGATCACATCAACGCGCACGGGGATGTACATCCGTTGATTGCCAATCGTGACCTCGATGGCGCCACTCTGCGGCCCGGCTCCCGGCATCTCGCTGGTGCGCGCCGTCACCTGCACCAGCGTGCTGACGCCGCTGAACTGCGTGCGATCGAGATGCAGCCAGGGCTTGAGCGGCTTGAGCGTCCCAGCGACCGGCGCGCCGGTTGGCCCGCTGATGGTCAGCGTCGCGGAGCCGTCCTGCCCGGCGCGCAACTGGCTAAAGTCAAGCTCGCGTGGCTGCACGAGGATGGCCGTGCCTGGCCCGGTCGCGGTGCGCGCGGCGGCGACGGCGGCATCGCGAAATGCCGCGACGGGAGACTTGGCAGGCGCCCTGGGATTCATCTGCGCCTGAATCGCCGCCGCGCCTGCGGCGACAATGCCCGCCGCCGCTGCACGCATCGCCGTCTCCACCGTCGTCCCAACGATGCCACGCTGCGCCGCGCCGCCAGCCGCGCCCGGAGTCGCGCCACCTTGCGCCGCGCCACCCGCCGCGCCCGCCGTTGGACGTGGCGCCTGTCCGCCGCGCTGGCCCTGCCACGTCCAGGCGAATGGCGCGCCCGCTGTCGGGCTGGCCTTCGGACTGGCCTTCGGCTTTGCCTGCGCGCCCGCTTTGCCGACGACGCCCAGCGCCTGAGCGAACTCATCAATGCTGGCGTAGCGGCCGTTGCGGTCGAGGCGCGTGGCCTTCTCGATGGCCGTCGCCGTGCGCTCGGAGATGGCGGGATTTCGTGAGCGCAGCGGCGGCAGCGCGAACGGCGTACGTCCGACATCGTAGTTGCTCAGCAGGTGATAGAGGGTCGCGCCGAGCGCATAGATGTCGGCGCGCACATCGGTCTGCGCGTTGCCGTACTGCTCCGGCGGCGCATAGCCCGGAGTGCCGAGCGCCTGCGTGTCGCGCGTCTGGCGCGGCGTGAAGTGGCGTGCGATGCCAAAGTCAATCAGCTTGACCTCGCCCTGCTTCGTCACCATCACATTCGCAGGCTTCAGGTCGCGGAAGATGATTTGCGGCTTCCGGCTGTGCAGATAGCCCAGCGCATCGGCAAGTTGGCGCGCCCACCCCAGCGCCTGCGCCTCTGGCAGTGGACCCTTCGCGGCGATCAGCTTCTGCTCCAGCGTGTCGCCGTCAATGAGCTCCATGACGAGATAGTTGCGGCCATTTTCAGCGAAGTCGGTGAAGACGTGCGGCAGATTGGGATGCTTCAGATTGCGGAGCAGTTCGGCCTCGTGCTTGAAGCTATCGAGCGCCTCGCGCAACTCCTCCGGCGAGAGATCGTCCTGGCTCATCTCCTTGATGGCCACGACGCGGTTGCTGCGTGTGTCAGACGCCTGATAGACTGCGGCCATACCGCCGCGCCCGATGGTCTTGAGGATGAGGTAGCGCTTGCCGAGCATCGTCTGAGGGGGCAGTCGCCCTGTGCCAAGGTGCGGATTCGCGTGGACGGCGCTCTGTTGCGCGGTGGCCTGAGCGCGCGCAGCCTGCGCCGCCGCCACCTGGGCCTGGGCTGCCGCCTGCGCCTGGGCAACGGCCGAGGTGGTGAGCGCAGCCCCGCAGCCATCGCAGAACGATGCCCCGGTTGGATTTTTCGCCCCGCAATACTGGCAGGTGATCATCCCTCGCTCCCGCGTGACCCGTCAAATCCATACGATGCCCGTAATCAGCATGTCGCACACTAGTACGCCACGAGGGGCGCGCAGGTTACGGCTTCAGGCGCTCCCTTAGCTTCAGAGAGGCTCTGCCTGACAGGCAGTGTAGCACAGCGGAAGCGCGTGCGCCGTCGGGCTGCCCACATAGATTCATCCCACCGCAGATGCTGCGCGCCCCACACGTCGCCGCAAAGAGTGCGGGATGCGTGGGGCGCTGCATGCTGGCCTGCGTCCTGGCCTGCGTCGTTCGATGCGACTCGCTGTGGCGCGGGGCGAACTACTTCGCGGCGGCGACGAGCGCGGCGAGCTTCTGCTCCAGGACGGCGTTCGATGGCTCGGTCAGCGTTGTTCCGTCGGGGAAGATGATGGTTGGCACACTCTGCCTGCCGTTGTTCACCCGGCGCACGATCTCCGCCGCCTCAGGATGCTCTTCGATATCAATATCGGTATAACTGACGCCCATCGCCTGAAAGACCTTACGTGAACGGCGGCAATCGCCGCACCAGGTCGTGGAATAGAATTTGATCTCGCTCTCGCCGTTTGACTCGCTCATATGCGCTGAATACCTCGCTTGCGTTGATAGGTGGTGTGGCGCAATCCGCTACACCATGCAATCCTATATAAAGTATAGTGGCTTTTTGTATCAGATGCAAATGCGCACGGAGCGCCAACCTCTGACGCTGTGAGGCGAGCGACCGGTGGGAAGGAGGTCCGGTGTGTAGCGCCCGCAGGTCGCTTCATCTGGTATGCTGTGTGTGAACTCATGATGCCTTCATCGTGTGAGGGCGATCGGCGCAGATGCAGATGATGTGCAGGCGATTGACCCCACCTATAGGTGTAACCGATGGAGCCATCCACTCGTTCCTACAATCCGAACAGACCGCGCGTGTCGCGCATGCGTGGCGCTGGGGCGTCCAAGCGGCGAGAG
>JAICSR010000126.1 GCA_025936795.1 Ktedonobacterales bacterium
GCATACCTGCGGGGATGTGGCTTGCCGCCAGTATAACATAGGGCTGCGTCTGGGTTGACAGCCCTGGGACCTTGTGCTAGACTTCGCGTTACGAGGGCGATTAGCTCAGTTGGTTAGAGCGCCACGTTGACATCGTGGAGGTCACAGATTCGAGTTCTGTATCGCCCACCAGATTGCAGATTCCCTCCCAAATCGCCGCCAGCGTGACACAACACGGCTGGCGGCGTTTGTATTGGTAGCTGGATGCGGCGCACGCGACGCTCCGCCTGTGGGGCAAACGGCGCGCCACACGCAGCATGAGGACAGCCGCCGATGATCGTCGCCGTCGCGGGCCGCCGGATAGATGCGCCCGGCGCCCAGCCGCCGCGCTTCCCACTGGAGCGCCGCACGCAGGTGCGAGGCGCCATCACGGCTGCGCTGCGACGCATGGGCGCCACGACCATCGTCAGCTCAGCCGCATGCGGCGCTGATCTGCTCGCCCTCGACGCCGCCCGCGCGCTGAGCCTGCGGCGGCGCATCATCCTCCCCTATCGCGCCGACTGGTTCCTGGCCGATTCGGTCACTGACCGCCCTGGCCGCTGGAAGTCGCTCTACGAGACGCTGATCGAAGAGGCGCGCGCCAGCGGTGATCTCGTCACGCTCACGTTTCCACGCGGCTCCGATGACGCCTTCCGCGCCGCCAACGAGACGATTCGCAGCGAGGCGCAGCGGCTTGCCCGCCAGGAGTCGCGGCGCAATCCCGCCGCCGCGCTGGGCGGATTGATTGTCTGGGAGGGCGCGCCGCGTGGCCCCGACGACATCACCGCGCACCTGAAGGAGCGACTGGAGCAGGCAGGCGCGCACATGGAGCAGGCGTTGACGCTGTCCCGCCGCGTGCGCCAAGCGGCTGGCGGTTGAACCCGCCAGCTAGCTCGTGCGGGTCGCGCGCCAGAGCTGATGCTCGCGCGACATCGAACCTTCCACGTTCTCGACGAAGTGCGCCCAGGTCGGCTCATCGTGCTGGTTCTCGATGTCTTTCGAGACCTGCGCTAGCTCGCTCGCCGTCACTTTATAGCTGACATTCAGGTCTTCGTAGCGCTTCGCCTGCATCCACGCTGCGCCGCCGCCCGCGATATTCGCCGCCAGCGACTGCAAGTTCAGCGGGAAGAGGTGGAACGCCGTCAGCGCGATGGGCAGCAGCGCCGCGCAGATTGCCAGCACCTCCACCACGATCAGCGTCACATGCGACTGGAGCGCGCGGGCGCCGTTGAAGCGCGACTTGCGTGTGTACCAGTTCTGCTGATCGTCCACGCGACCTTCGCGATAGATCTGCTTGCGGGCGGCGAGCGACAGCCCACGCACTGTGTTCATCGCAGGCGTCACCTGATGCTGCTGGACGACCTGATCGGGCGCCTTGTACTTCGAGAGGTCGGTCTGGATGCCGCCAAAGCGGTTGGCGACGACGGCGTCCAGTTCGTCGGGCGAGTTGGCTTCCTGAAATGGCTCGCCGCCAACCGCATAGCGCCAGGCGATGGACTTGACCGACTCGGCGACCGCCCGCGCCTCATACCAGAGCCGCTCTGGCCGCGTGATGACCCGCACCAGGCGCATGACCAGCGCCAGTGTCAGCAGCGCCGCCTCGGCGATCTCGAAGGCTGAGAGCGTCGTGATGCGAAAGCCAGCAACCGTGAACGGCGGTACGAGCAATGAGACAGGGCCAATAGACGTGGCCGCGCCGCTGAAGGCGCCAACCAGCACGCCCAGACCCAACAGAATCAGCTCCCATTGTAGCCACCCGAAGAAGAACTTTTGCGCCCGGATCGCGCGTTGATCGGCATCGTGAAACAGCGGCGGCATGTCGTTGTCGCTGAGAGAATAGGCTGGCTCGTCGCTCATCTCGGTCTCCCCTTCTCACGTTCCCGCGCTGCCGCCGCAATCCCTGAACAATGGAACATGCGCGGACGCACGCGGCGCTTGGCTGAGAGGATGATACACAGAAGACGCCCGCCTGTCTACCGACGGTGGCAAGCGCAGACGCTGGCTGGTGGCTGAAGCCGCGTCTATGGGCGCCCTGCGAGTCGCCGCAAAGGCCGCTTGCTCAGACTCGGAACGACCGTCGGCGTCCAGGCCGCGCAGGCGGCCTTCGCGGCCCGCAGGCGTGGGCGAATCAGAGGCGGGGTATGATATGATAGCGCCGTTCTGTGAGCGAGCAGGAGACGAACCTATGCCTCAACTGGTTCCGCTGACGCCAGACGATGCGCCCGCTGACGCTGCTGACGCGCCCGTCGCGCCGCCGCATGCCCACCTCTGGCCCGACACCGCGCGGGTGGACACCACCGGGCGGCTGCTGCTGGATGGAATCCCCGCGAGCGACCTGCTCGGCGCCTACGGGTCGCCGCTCTACGTCTACGATGAGGCGACGCTGCGTGGGCAGATGCGCGCCTTCCGCGAGGCGTTTGCGCAGCGTTGGGCGGCGAGCGCTGTGGCCTACGCCGGCAAGGCGTACCTCTCGCCCGCGCTCTGCGCGCTGCTGCTCGATGAAGGGCTGGAGCTTGACGCCGTCTCTGCCGGCGAGGTGGGGCTGGCCACGCGCGCAGGCTATCCCGCGCAGCGCATCCACCTGCACGGCAACTTCAAGCCCGCTGCGGAGCTGGCCTCTGCGCTGAATACGGCGGATGGCGGCGTGGGGCGCGTGGTGGTGGATAGCCTCGACGAACTCGACCAGCTGGCCGCGCTGGGCGAGGCGCGCGGTCGTCCTGTCGCGCTCTGGTTGCGCGTCAATCCCGATGTGCCGACCGAGACGCATGTCAGCATCCAGACGGGGCATGCCGATACGAAGTTTGGCCTCGACCTCGCCAGCGGCGCCGCCGTGGAGGCCGCGCGCCGCGCCGCCGCCTCGCCCTGGCTGACGTTGCTGGGCCTGCACGCGCACGCTGGCTCCAATCTCTTTGACACGGCGCCACTCGCCCAGGTGACGCAGACCCTCGCCACGTTCGCCGCCACCCTGCGCGAGACGCTGGGCGTCATCGTCAGCGAGATCAGCCCCGGCGGCGGCGTGGGCGTCGCCTACACGCCAGAGCAGCGCGCGCTCGCTCCCAGCGACTACGCCGAGGCGATCACGGGCGCCCTGCGCGCCGCCTGCGAGCGCCTGCGCCTGGCCCCGCCACGGCTGATCGTGGAGCCAGGGCGCGCGCTTGTGGCGCGGGCGGGGGTCGCGCTCTACACCGTTGGCCCGCGCAAAGTAACTCCACACACGGTCTTCGTCGCAGTGGACGGCGGCATGGGCGACAACCCGCGCCCCGCGCTCTATGATGCGCGCTACCACGCCGCGCTGGCCGACCGCATGACTGAGCCGCCCAGCGAGACGGCGCGCGTCGTCGGGCGCTACTGCGAATCGGGCGATGTGCTTGTGTGCGCGGCGGCGCTGCCCCAGGCGCAGCGCGGCGAGACGCTGGCGATCCCCGTCAGCGGCGCCTATCATCTGCCGATGGCGAGCCAGTATAACCTCGTCCCTCGGCCCGCCGTCATCTTCACCAACGACGGTCGGGCGCGCCTCGTCCGCCGCCGCGAGACCCTCGACGATCTCACCCAGCTCGATGTCTGGGATGATCTGCCATCCGCGCCGTCAACTCGACCAACTCGACTCGACCAGCGCTGATGTCGTCAGTTGAAAAGGGTGATGAGGAGTTTATGCCAGCTATTCACGACCTTCAGGGGTATATGGACGCCCTGCGCGCCTCATTCAACGCCGAGCGCGCCAGTGGACGGAGCGTCATATTACAATATCTCTTCAGCGGCTCGGTGGCGGGCGCCTGCCATGCTGTCATCGCGGATGGCGCGCTGCTAACGGTGGCGGAGGGCAGGCATCCTACACCTACGGCCACCGTCAGCGCAGACTTCGACCTCTGGTTGCGCATCATCGCCTATCACCTCGATCCGCTGATGGCCTATCAGGAAGGGATGTACACGGTCGAGGGCGACATCGAGACGCTGCTCGAAACGGACGCCTGGTTCAGCCGCTGAGCTGGCATGCTTCCCGCAACGTCCCATTGGCCCACGCATAGCGCTGCGGATGTGGTCAAATAGGGACGAACGCGCCTGCGCCGCCGTGTCCAGCCAAATGAGGACGCGGTGAGCGACCGCCCGTGTTGTGAGAGAAGGAGCATCGCACTGAGCGCCAAGCCTCCCAAGGTTTCCCCAGCGGAGCCGCCAGCGTCCACGCCGCCCAGCAGGCCAACTCGCAAGCCTGCGCGTCAGCGGCTCGATCTACTGCTGACCCAGCGCGGGTTGGCGCCGAGTCGTGAGCGCGCCCGCGCCCTCATCATGGCGGGCGAGGCGCTGGTGGATGGCCGCGCGGTGACGAAGGCGGGCGAACTCGTGGCCGAGACAGCCAGCGTCACGCTGGCCAGCCCTCCAGCCGAGTTGCGCTATGTCAGCCGAGGCGGACTCAAGCTGGAGCGCGCACTCGACACCTTCGCGCTCTCGCCCGCCGACCGCGTCTGTCTGGATGTCGGCGCCTCAACCGGCGGGTTCACCGATCTGCTCTTGCGCCGTGGCGCGCGCCGTGTCTACGCTGTGGATGTCGGGCACGGGCAGCTTGCCTGGTCGCTGCGCACCGATGCGCGCGTGGTGGTGATGGAGCGCGTCAATATCCGCCACATGGCGCGGTTGCCTGAGGCGGCGCAGTGCGTGGTGATTGATGTCTCGTTCATCTCGCTGCGGCTCGTCTTGCCGCGTGTCGCGGCGCTGCTGGCGCCTGATGGCTGGGTGGTCGCGCTGGTCAAGCCGCAATTCGAGGCGGGACGCGCCGAGGCCAATCGCGGGCATGGGGTCATCAGCGACCCGGCGACGCATCGCCAGGTGCTGCGCGACCTGCTCGACTGGCTGGCGCAGTGGCCCGCACGCGCTGGGGGCGCCGAGCGCGGCGAGGTGAACGCCGCGCCGCCGCTCATGCCACGCGGGCTGATCGTCTCGCCCATCGCTGGACGCGACGGCAACCACGAGTATCTGCTCTGGCTGGCGCCCGCGATGACGGGGGCAGCGGAATCAGGCGCGTCAGCTTCGGCGTGGACGGGCGAGGAGGGCGAGCGCGCCATCGAGCGGGTCGTCGCGGAGGCGCTGAGCGGCGCCGGTCCTGCGACTGCGTGAGATTCTGACATGAGAACGAGACGTGCAGCGAGATGCGAATGAGACGCGAGGAGAGACTTCATGCGCTATGTCGTCGGAGTAGATGGCGGTGGCACCAAAACCGCCGCGGCGGTCGTAGGAGATGATCTGGGCGTGATCGGCTCCGGCGTCGCTGGCCCGTCGAACTATCGCTCCGTGGGCATGGAGGCCAGCAGTGGCAACATCGCCGAGGCAATCTTGCGCGCGCTGGCTCAGGCGCAGGTCGCGCTCGACGCGCTCGATGCGATCTGCCTTTGCCTCGCCGGGTTCGACACCGACCTCGATCTGCCCGTGCCACAGCGCGCCATTGCGCTGCTGGGCTTCAAGGGGCCAGTCATCTTCGAGAATGATGTCGTCGGGGCGTGGGCCGGTGTCACGGGCGGCGAGCCGGGCATCGTGGCCATCGCGGGAACGGGCGCGACTTCCCTGGGGATGAGCGCGCGTGGCGAGTTCTGGCGCACCGACGGCTGGGATTACCTGCTCGGCGACGCGGGCAGCGGCTACCGCATCGGCCTGGACGGCATCCACGAGGCGATGAAGATGCTGGATGGTCGCCGCGCGCCGACCAGCCTGGCGCGCCAGATGGCGGAGTGCTACGGCATTGACGACGCCGCCGCGATGCGTCGCCTCGCAGACAGTGGCGCGCTGGGCAAGCTGCGCATCGCTGACTTCGCGCGCCACGTCTCCGACGCCGCCGATACGGGTGATCCGGTGGCGCGCGAGATTCTGGCGCGCGCATCGAGTGATATCGCGCAGAGCATCGAGGCGATTGTGCGGCGGCTGGGCATGCATGATGAAGCCTTCCCCATCGGCGTCGTCGGCAGTGTCTTCAAGTCGCGCTGGGCCTTCGATCCGCTGCGCCCGCGCATTGCCGAGATGGCTCCACGGGCCACGCTTAGCGCGCCGCTCTACCCGCCAGAGGTGGGCGCCGCGCTTACCTGTCGCCGTCGTCTGGCCACCCAGGATATCGGCTCATGGACGCTGGGCGTGGGCAAGCGGCAGATTCGCCGCAGCCTGAAGATCAGCGAGTTGGGGCTGGCCTGAGACGCGCCCCCTCCCCAACCCCTCCCCCGCTGCGGCGGGAGAGGGGAAACTCGATTGCTCCCCTCGCCCGCTGGGAGAGGGGCCGGGGGTGAGGGTTCGCGCGAGACGGCGCCCTGCTCACCCGCCAGCCAGCCTGTGACGCGGTTCATTGACACTGGCGACGGCGCCACATACAATGCCCTTGCGTTTCGCGCCTGAGGCGATTCAGCGGTCGCCAGGCGATGCGCCAAACGGAAAGCGATAGGGGCATGGAGTTGGAGAATGCGGTGGAGAAGCGGCCGCTCCGTCAGACGCTGGCTGCGGCTGTTTCCGCGATTATCCACCCGGTCGCGTTTCCGCTGCTGACACTGGCGGCGATTACCTTCACACAGACCAGCTCACCGCGCGCCACGCTCGTTGTCTGCCTCATCGCGCTCGTGCTGACCACCGGGCCAGTGGCGGCGCTGGTTGGCTATCAGGTGGCGCGTGGCCGCTGGACCGATCTCGATGTCAGTGTGCGCCAGCAACGCTACGCGCTCTATCCGGTTGGCCTGATCTGCTCCCTGCTGATGATCGTCGCCTTCATCCTGATTCGCGCGCCACACGTCACCATCGCCGCCGCGCTCGCAATGGCGCTGGCGAATGCGGTGGATGGCGTCATCAACTACGCCTACAAAGTCTCGGCGCATGCCACCGCCGCCGCCGTCTGCGCCGCGCTGCTCTGGCTGCTCGTGCCGGGCTGGGGCGTGCCCGCCGCGCTCGCCGCCGCGCTGGTCGGCTGGTCGCGGGTGGAGCTGGGCCGCCACACGACCGGGCAGGTCTTGCTGGGCTGGCTCGTTGGCATTGCCAGCGCGCTCGCCGTGCAGCTCCTCTTCGTGTAGCGGCGCGCCCCCTCCCCCAGCCCCTCCCCCGCTGTGCGGGAGAGGGGAGCAATCAGAGTTCCGCTCTCATCGAGGGCGAAGGGAGTGGTCGAGGTTCCCTCTCATCGTAGGAGAGGGGGGTCAGGGGGTGAGGTCGCCCTACAAACGCATCAGCAGGCGCTGCGCCAGCGGCCAGAGATGCGGGATGAAGACCAGCGCGCCGATCAGCACGGAGAGCATCGCATTGAGTAGCACGGCCCCCGCCGCCACGTCTTTCGCGATGCGCGCCAGCGGATTGTACTCGCGTGTCACGAGGTCCACGCAGGCCTCGGCGACGGTGTTGAACATCTCGGCGATGAAGACCAGCGTGATCGCGATGAAGACCATCGCCCACTCGACGGGCGAGATGCGCAACAACACGCCCAGCAGAATCGCGATGGTTCCCAGCGCCATATGCACCCTGGCATTGCGCTGCGTGCGCACGGCGTAGGCCAGCCCGTGCCAGGCGTAGACGAAGCTATTGAAGAATGCGACCAACTCGCCGCGTGAGGTCGGTGGAATCGGCGGCGCGCTGGGACCGCGCGGCGTGGGCGCATCGTTATGCGCGCCAGAGTGCGAAGGATCACCAGGGAGTGAATGAAAGGACATGGGCTGCCTCAATTCCCCGCTTACATGCGGGTGACGCCTGCCTGAGCCAGTGCGGCCTCCTGGTGGGCTACCATCGCCTGGTAGCCAGCGTCGGTGTGGTCGTCGAAGCCAACGAGATGCAGCACGCCATGAACAAACAGAAACGCTACCTCATATGCTGCGCTATGACCCGCCTGCCGCGCCTGCCGTAGCGCTGTCTCGCGTGAGATGGCGATGTCGCCCAGGTGCGTTGGCCAGGATTCAGGCTCGTCGGCGAAGCTCTCCTCGTCGTCGGCGTCGCCCATAATCACGATCATGCCTTTCAGGCTCTGGTCGCCGTCCGCATCCTCGGCGAAGTCGTCCGCAAAGTCTTCCTCGCCTGCATCGGTGGCGCCATCCGCAGCGAAGCTGCGTGGCGACCCTGCCGGCTCGCCGTCCTCGATCTCCACAAACTCGGCGTCGGGCGGCTGCCAGAGCTGGTCGTCGGGCGCCTCCACCAGTGGGTGATCGAGCAGCGGGAATGAGAGCACATCCGTTGGCTCGTCTTTGCCGCGATACTCGCGATTGAGTGTCTGGATGCCCTCATCGGTGGTGATGAGCACACTCACCTCAACCGATTCCGTCACGCCCACCCGCGCCAGCGCCAGATCGAACGCATGGAACAGCGTCTCCTCGCCAATGCCAAATAGCTCCTCCAGGCTCACCTGCGGATCATAGCTGAAGGTCAGCGTGATCTCCTGCTCGTCGCCCGTCGTCTCCGCTGGCTCGCTGGCTGTGTCGGCGCCGTTCAGCGCGCTCGGCTGCCGTAGCTCATCATCGCCGTTCATCATCGTCACTCTATCGTCTCTCTTCATCTGCGCTGTGTGCGCCACTCTTCCTGAGTCCTGGTTTGCGCATGTGAGCCATTCCATCGCCCCGCTCGCGCTCCCTGCATTCTATCCGACATGGCGGCGCACATGGTAGCGACGGCTGCGGGCAATAGCTGACGCAGTCTACCACTGCCGCCCATCGCCGCGCGTTGGCGGAGCGGGTGGGCGCTCCAGGCGCGCCGTCGGGTCACGTCTCTGCGCGCCTGCTGGCGCGCCTGCGCGTGGCGCGCTACGTGGGCCGCCGCCATCGTTGTTGGGTGGCCGACGACGCTGCTGACCGCCGTTGACACGTCGCGCACGCGCCAGCTCGATCTCCATGCGGCGCTGGCGAATGGCGGCGGCGCGTTTGCGCTGATTCAGCCAGAAGGCGACGCCAGCGACCAGCGCCAGCAAGACCAGCAGCGCCACGCCACCGATCAGCAGCCAGTTGGGCGTGTCGTGGGCGCCGCCGGACGCCGCGCCATTGGCCGCCAGCGCGGTGACGGCAATGCTGGTCACATCGCCATCGCCAAGCTGCCCGTAGACGCCAACGTGCACCGTGTATTTGCCGGGCTTCTGATAGGCGTGGCCGACGGTGGGTGTGGTGGTCGTCACCAGCGGCGAACCATCGCCGAAGTCCCAGGCGACCGCGACGGGTTGGTCAGCCGGCGGCTGTGTCTGCGAGGCGTCGAAGGTGAATAGCGTACCGACGGCGGCGGATGTGGTCGAGACGGTCACTTTGGCGGGCTGCGTCGTCTCGACGATGACGACCGAGACCTGCGCGATGGACTTCGCGCCGCGCGCATCGCTGACGGTCAGCGTGACGAAGCCACGCCCAGCCTGCTTGAACTGATGCGTCACCTTCACGCCGGTCGCAATGGAGTTGTCGCCGAAGTTCCAGCTATAGGTCAGTGACGAGCCGGTCACGGGATGCGAGCCAGTCGCGTCGAAGCTGATCGGGTCGCCCACGCCGATGACCGTGGAGGTCAGCGCCTGCGCCTTCGCTACGGGTGGATTGGCGAAAGGCGCCCCGATGACGTGCATGATGGCATTGTCGAAGAGGCCCCACTGGCCTGAGATCGGTTCAAGGACTGACACTTTGACGGTGTAGGTTCCCGCCGTCGTGTAGGTATGCGTCGGCTTGACCTGATAGGCCATCGGCGAGCCATCGCCGAAGTCCCACTGCCACTGCACGGAGCTGGGATCGGGCGCGCTCGGCGCACGGCTGAGGTCCTCATAAAAGGTGACAGGCTTGCCGGTCACGTAGTCCAGCGCGAAGATGCCAGCGGGAGCGTCGGTGGCGTCGTTGGGCGGGGCATAGGCCAGCGCGGGCGCCGTATTGGCCACCATCGTGACGGTATTGCCCAGGCCACAGGCGCAGACCGGCGACGCCTGCGGGATGTGCGCAACGGAAAGCGCTACCAGCAGGCTGGCCGCAAGCAGCGTCGCCACCAGCAACGAGCGCGCCAGCGAGCGTAGCGGTACGCCTGGC
>JAICSR010000405.1 GCA_025936795.1 Ktedonobacterales bacterium
CGCCAGACACACGCCAGACACACGCCAGACACACAAAATGCGCCTCGCGCGCTGCGGGGGCGAAACCGCCCAGCCACGAGACACCGCGAGACGCATTCCGCGTGACCGGATGCGCGCCACATCGCCTAGAGAGACTAGACGACGGTGAGACGCCAGCGGCCCTTGAGACGACGCGCCTTCAGCACGCGGCGCCCATCGTGCGTGCTCATTCGCTTCATAAAGCCATGTTCGCGCTTCCGAGGAATGCGCTTCGGCTGCCACGTTCGCTTCATGGTCTGCTACAATCCCTTTCCGCCAGATGTTCCCAATAAGTATACCTGTTGCGCCGCCACGCTGTCAAAGCCCATCAGCAGAACGGATGGGCGAGGGGCACGTCCGGATCGCGGCCTTGAAAGGCCGACGCACGGCGTGGGAGGGCATGAATGCCATGTCCCCACAGGCGGGCGCCACGTCCCAGCCTTCAGGCTGCGCCCGCGTGCTCCGGCCTTTCAAGGCCGAGAGCGGATAGCCCGCCCATCATGTTCGCTTGCGTGTCGCCGCCAGGATGTGCGCGCGTAGCTTTTCGGCGTCGTTCAGCTTGCTCAGATTGCCCGCAGGATCGAGCCGATGCTGGCGGATGATGGCGCGCAGCGAGCCAAGTCGCAGCGACGCCAGCGCCTCGCGCAGACCCGGCTCGCCCAGCCGCTCGCGCAGCACGAAGGGGTCTGGCACACCAGGGCCGAGCGCCTCCGCGACGCCCGTCACGATGCTGGGCCGAAAACTGCGGCCAATCGTCGGCGTGGCTGGCTCGTTGGCGTCCACCGCCTGCGCTGGCGCGGGCGCCGTTGCAGCGGGCGCAGCAGCCGCAGGCGTGTCGTTGATGGCTTGCGCGACCCGCTGCGCGAGCGCTGGATCGCGGTCGAGTTCCGTCGCCACCGCGCGCAATGCTCGCGCCAGCGCTTCTGGCTGAAGAGGCAGACTAGCCGCAGGGCTGCCAGATGGGCTGGAGGGCGGCGCGCTCGGAGCCACCACGCGCTTGCCACGCCGGGGCGCGTCAGTCGTCGCCGCTACTGGCTGCTCCCCGCTGCCACGCTCAGCGGCGATCAGGTCCTCGGCCTGCTGGGGTTGCTCGGCTGGCTCGACGCGATTAGTAGGCTTGGCCGCTGCGCCGGTTGTACGGGCGCGAGTGCGCTGGGACACGGCTCTTTACCTCCCGTGCAAGCTCCATATACGCCAGCCCGCTTGAACTGTTGGGCGCGAAGCTCAGGACGCTCTCATGCTCGCGGTGCGCCTTCTCCAGGTCCAGATTCTTCGGGATGCGCGTTTCGAGCAGGCGGTTTTCGTACTTCTTTTCGAGGATGCCCCAGGTCTCGCGCGCAGTGGTTGTGTCTTCGTAGAATGTCGCCACCACGCCCGCGATCTCCAGATCATCCAGGTCGAGCTGGTCGCGCAGATCGTCGATGACGGCATCGAGCTTATCAATGCCGATCAGGCTGAACTCGGTGAGCGAGATCGGCACCACCACCTTGTTCGCGGCGGCCAGCGCGTTCTGCGTCAGCACGCCCAGCGAGGGCGGCGTGTCAATGATGATGTAGTGATATTCCAGGCCAGAGAGCGCTCGCGCCAGCCGCCACTCGCGCCCAGGCCGCGCGGCCAGCTCCACATCGGCGTTTTGCAGGCGGCCATCGCCCGGCGCCAGCCAGACGTTCTCCTCGTTGGTCTGCCAGAGGATCGTCTCCAGCTTGCGGTTGCCCACCAGCACGTCATAGATCGAGGGCGCCGGGTGGACACGCCCCGTCAGCGCGTAGGTCGCGTTGGCCTGCCCGTCAATATCTACCACGAGCACCTTGTAGTTGAGCCGAGCCAGGCCCGCCGCGAGATTGACGGCGGTGGTGGTCTTGCCGACGCCGCCTTTGTTGTTGGCGATGCAGATTGCGGTCATATGGCTGTCCTTCAGGGGAGACGTCGCGGGTGGGCGCGCATTGAACACAAGCGAGCCACGGACGCTGGCAAGCGTAGCATGAGGCCTGCGCGCCTGTCAAAGCGACGGGACGGATAGGCCAGCCCGCATGGCATCGCGCGCCGCCAGCATCGGTATGCTACAATCCTCGGCAAAAGAGCGCCAGCTTGTAGCATGTGTCTGCGAGCGCACGCATCTCAGCGACGCAGAGGGGGTCTCATGCGGATGCTCGCCCGATTCCTGCTCATCGCCTCGCGGTTCATTGCCATCGTAGCTATGGTGGCCGGGGTAGGAGCAGGACTGATCGAGGCCACAGTGGCAAGCGCCTTCGTCTGCGTTGATTCCTGCCCTGTCCCATTCACCTATTTCGCCAACCAAGGCCCCTCCGCAGTGAAGGAGATGACACCGTGTGTCGTAATCGAGGCGCTTGCCCTGATCACATTCCTGACCTATTGCGCCGCCACCCGACAGCCGCGCCGCGCTGCCATAGCGCTCCTCTTCTTCCTGGTTGGCGGCCTTGTCGGCTTCGTAGCGCTCAACGCATTCCTGCAGCATGGCCAGGCCAGCGTTCCCCTCACTTTCGATGACTACTTTCCAGATGGCAGGTCATTGGAGGCATGGGTGAGCCAGTGGGGGCTGGCGCTCATGGTCGTCGCGGGGATATGGACGGGCGCCTTGGCGTACCTGCAATGGCCCGCTGAGTGACCTGATATGGAACATGGCGGCTGGCGCGCCCACCAGACCTGCTAGACGATACGTGCCAGGAGCTTATCGTATTCGCTGTGTGAGCCGATCCAGAACCATACCCAGCGATCCTCTGTCCGAACTGCAAGCGCACGATGGCTTAGCCCGACACGAACGGAATAGACCAGCTCATGTGTCCCCTGGATGCGCTCAAAATTGAGGGCAGGATGCGCCGGATCTGCCTTGAAGCGGCGATAAGCATTGTCAGCTTCGCGCTGAATGCGCTTAGGTAGCGCATCGTAGAGCGCCTTGAACCGACGAGTACGCAGCGACCTCATGAAGCTTCGGTATCATCGCTGCTGTCGCTGGCGCCGAAGCCCTCGCCTGTGATCTCTTCAGCCTGGCCTGCCGCAGCCTCTGCGAGCGCCTCGCTCACCAGGGCATCGAGCGCGACGGGCGTGCGTGGATCATTCAGCAGCGCCGCCCATCGGGTGTCGGCGTCGAGCAACGCCTCAATTGCCGACGCGATGACGGCCTGCTCGTCT
Source organism: Ktedonobacterales bacterium (assembly GCA_025936795.1). GTDB lineage: Bacteria > Chloroflexota > Ktedonobacteria > Ktedonobacterales > JADMIN01 > JAKAIY01. Next base: position 3,169 of record JAICSR010000405.1, read on the forward strand.
TCTGACTGCTGAGCGGCGCGTTCTACTGCCTGTCTGAGCGCGTCAATCATCGGCCCATCATCGTAAGATGCCTCCAGAACGTAGCAGCGAGCGTTAGCGCGTACCAGCGCTGATCTGTAGACAGCATACGAGATGACAAGCGCAGGCGCAATGGTAGGCGCCTCCAGGCATACGGTTCAGCCCTACAGTGAAGGATGCGGCAGCGAGCGACTGAAATGTAACCTTGGATAAAAGCCTCCCGCCCGTATCGCCTCCTCGCAGCCCAGGTGGGCCATGAGGAGGCGACGCTGGCGTGAACCCTCACCCCCGGCCCCTCTCCCGCGAGGAGAGGGGAGTAGGGAGCGCCGAGGTTACAAGCCAGGTTACAAGATGTAGACGGTGAGGAAGAGGATGATCCGTGCCCCGCCTACACGCCCTGACGCAAGCCTTCCTCAATCGCGGCCATATGCTGGGCCGCATGCC
>JAICSR010000532.1 GCA_025936795.1 Ktedonobacterales bacterium
GAATGACCAGCGCGCCGAGACCAATCAACAGACCCGCGATGCCACCGGTGGTCGCGCCGGTAATCGCGCCGACCTCCGCGCCGGAGGTCACATCCAGCCCGGTGCGTTTCAGCGTCTCGTGCCGGGCGACCACGCCGATCTGCTTCTGCTCGAACCCATCCTTGGCCAGCTCGTCAATCGCGCGATCCACATCCTGGGATTCCGCGAACATGCCGATAACAGTCGCCATCGCACACCTTCTTTCTTGCCCTCCAGGCCTGAGCCTGCATCCTTCATGTCGAACCGCCCAGACATCCTCGCGCGCGGGCGCGCCCGCAACGAGAGGCATGCGCAGAATACCTTGCCCACATCCCAAAGGTGTCTCATACCTGAGGCCGCGATTCACACCTCGCTCACGAATTTCTCGCTGTGACTATTCAGGCGAAGGCAGGGTAGAGTGGGGTGTCGGTGAAGAGCGTTTGGAGCGCATCGAGGAGCGCCACCCCCTGTTTGCGCAAGGTGGAAAGATAGCTGCGCAGGCGTGCGAAGGCGTCTCCGCCAGCATCTGAACGGAAACAGCCCGACACCTTCTGCTGGGTTTTGAGCATGCGCAGATCGCGTTCGGCCTGGTTGTTGTCGAACGGGATGGTCAGGTCATCGAGGAAGGCCAGAACCTGACGCTGCCCCAGCCATAAGCGTTCGAGCAGATTGCGGGTGGGAGATTGCTTGACCCGTCCGCGCTGTTTGGGGCGTCGCGGCGGCGGTGGGTTGGCGGCATGTCCAGCGTGCAAGATGCGCTCGTAGTGGGCGCGGAAGTCCGCGCGTTGTGCGGCGGGAAGATCGGCGAGTCCCTGCGTCCGGGCCTGGTCGGCCGCCGTCCGCATCTCCAGTAGCAGATCCTTGAGTTCCTTCGCCCACGGCTGCTGGTACTGCTCTTCCACAAAGGTCAGTTCGCGCAGGTGATGAATGTTACAGAGCGCATGGCGGCAGGTCGTCTGCGCCTGATACGGCTTCCAGCCGTCATGGACACTGACGCCGCGATAGCCGGGCAGGATGCCAATGGCATCGGTCGCCTCGCTCCCGCGTTTGGCGTGGATGGCGTAGTGGGTCAGGCGCGCCGTACTGGCCACATGCGCCCAGGCCAACCGCCCCGTACGCCGGACCCCGGTCTCATCACAGTGGAGCACCGGCGCGCGTCGCAACGCCCGCTTGAGCTCCTCCTCCACGGGCTGCACTGCCTCAGCGCTCCGTCGCACCCACTCCACCAACGTTCCCCCCGAGAGCCGCGCGCCGGTCAGATCGGCCAGCAGGTCCCGCGCTCGCGCGAAAGGCACGAGCTGCTGCGCCACCAGGTAGACCGCCAGCGCCCGCAACCGCAGTCCGTACTGCGCCCGGCTGGGCGCTGCGTCAGGAAATACGCCGACCGTCACGTGGTGACAGGCCGAACAGCGCACGTGCAGCGCCTGATGTTCGGTGATCCGCAGCCGGATGGGCGGCAGATCCTGTACCTGACGCCGCTCGCGCGCCACGACCGTCGCCGCCTCGCCATGTGCCAACGGTGTTTGGCAGGCCGAACAGACGGGGGGACGATGTTCGACAATGACGTCGGGCGCGGCCACCAGATGCAGCGTCGCGCCCGGATGGCCCAATTGCCCGCCCGGCTTCTTGCCGGTCTTGCGGCGCAGACTGCGCGTCCGGGGCAGTTGTCGCTTCAGTCCATCCGAGGAGGGCGGTTTGCTGCTGTTGTGGCTGTCCTTGGCCAGACGCGCTTCCAGGTCGCGCACGCGTTCCAGCAGCGCGACGATCTGCTCACGCTGCTGGGTGTTCTCGGCTTTCAAGGCGGCGATTTCTTCTGCTGGCGTCATGCCTTCATGCTACACTTGCTGCGCAAGTCTGCCTGAATAGTCACCGACACTCTAAGGATAGGCAATGGCGCAGTTCTCCGACGTTGACATGATCATCGAGGACTTCATCCAGCGCGAGCGCATTCCGGGGCTTGCGCTCGTCGTGCTGCGCGGCGACGAGGCTCCTTTGGCGCGCGGCTATGGCGTCACCAGTGTCGAAGCTGGCGGCGTACCGGTCACACCGCAGACGCTCTTTCGCATCGGCTCTGTTAGCAAGCCACTGGCCGGAACCGCCATCATGCGCCTGGTAGAGCGCGGCCAACTGGACCTGGACACGCCAATCAGCCACTATCTGGCCTGGCTCGCATTTGATGAGCCAGGCGCCATTGAGCGTATCACCCTCCGTATGCTGCTGTCGCACACCGCTGGCCTCTCCAAAGATACCTCAGCAGGCCCGCGCGATCGA
>JAICSR010000276.1 GCA_025936795.1 Ktedonobacterales bacterium
AGCAGACCGAGGCGCTGCGTGTGGCGCTGCTGCCCAAAGACATCATGGACGACCGCGATGCCATCGTCACGATTCAGGCGGGCGCTGGTGGCGATGAGGCGGGTCTGTTTGTCGCCGACCTCTTCCGGATGTATACGCGCTATGCCGACAACCACCACTGGCAGGTCGAGGTGCTTGATAGCAATGAGAGTGGCATCGGAGGCTTCAAGGAAGTGGTGATGGAGGTGCGCGGCAAGGGCGCCTACTCGCGACTGAAGTATGAGGGGGGCACGCATCGCGTGCAGCGTGTGCCAGCGACCGAGAGCCAGGGCCGCATCCATACCTCCACGGCGAAAGTGATCGTGCTGCCGGAGGCCGAGGATATCGAGATCGAAATCAGGCCAGAAGACATCCGCGTGGATGTCTATCGCTCAACCGGGCATGGTGGGCAGAGTGTCAATACCACCGACTCAGCCGTGCGCATTACGCACATGCCCTCAGGGCTGGTCGTGACCTGCCAGGATGAGAAGTCGCAGCTCAAGAACAAGACCAAGGCGCTCGGCGTGCTGCGTGCGCGTCTCTGGGACCTGGAGCAGCAGAAGCGTGCATCGGAGCAAGGCGCGGCGCGGCGTTCGCAGGTGCAGACGGGAGATCGCAGCGAGAAGATTCGCACGTATAACTTCCCGCAAGACCGTATCACCGACCACCGCATCAACATGACGATGCACAGCCTGCCCCGTGTGCTGGATGGCGAGATTGACCCGCTGATCGACGCGCTGATCACGTCCGATCAGGCGGCCAAGCTCGCCGCAGGCGTCGAGTAGGCTCTCGCATATGCTGGTCGTTTGCTGGAGTGGAAGTGTTTAGGTGGCATGAAGCAGAGATATCGCCGCAATACGCGCTGGTTGCCGCACCCGCAGGCCGTTCAGGCCGTGTTCTTCGATGTTGGATTTACCCTGCTGGAGTCCTCGCCTTCGATTCCAGCCATCGTGCGCGATGTGATGGCGCGTCGCAACACGCCTGTGCCGCTGGAGTGCCTGGAGCGCAGCCTGCCGCAGGCGGAGTCGCTCTTTAGCGAGATGACCCGGTCGGCGCCGCACACCTGGGGTGATGAGTTAGAGATCATGCAGATCTGGCAGCGCTATTTCACGGAGCTGCTCAGGCCGTGCTATGGGGCTGCGAGCGCCGACGAACTCTCAGCGGCAGCCGCCGATGTGCAGCGCGAATTCGACCTGGCGACCAGCTATGCGCTCTACCCTGATGTCGAGCAGGCGCTGACAGCCCTGCGCGCGCGTGGCCTCAAGTTGGGTGTCATCTCCGATTGGGGCATTGCGCTGGGACTCATCATGCGTCACTTCGGTCTGACGCGCTTCTTCGACTTCGCCGTCATCTCCGCCACGGCGCGCCGCGCCAAGCCTGATCCGGAACTCTATCGCCTCGCGCTCGACCGCGCGGATGTCGTGGCCGACTATGCTGTGCATGTCGGCGACAGCTACGTGCGCGATGTGCTTGGCGCGCGTGCGCTGGGCATCACGCCTGTGCTGATTGACCGCATGCGGATGTTGCAGCCAGAGATCGTGGACTGTCCGCTGGTCTACGACCTGTATGAACTGCTCGACCTGCTGGGCATTGAGCGTCCGCCACGGCGTCGGGTGGCGAATGACATGCCAGCCTAGCGCCTGGCAGCGCCTCACGACTACCAGTGAGATGAAATAGCCTGATGACCCCGAACAGGCGTCAGGTGGACGCTGTTGGTCGCCGTACCATCAAGCGGTCGAGCAGTTTGCCGCGCTCAAATCCTACGTGCTCGTAGAGCCCATGCGCGTCGCGCGTGAAGAGCGCCCAGGTGCGCAGACCCTGCAAGTCGGGATGCGCCAGGATGCACTCCAGCAGAAACCGCGCAAGGCCCTGTCCACGCGCCTCCGGAACAATGAACACATCGGCAAGGTAGGCAAACGTGGTCCAGTCCGAGATCACACGCGCGAAACCGACCTGGCGATGATCGACATACACGCCAAATGGTATCGAGTGCTCAATGGAACGCCGCACCGTCTCCGCTGAGACCCCTGGCGACCAGTACGCCTGCGTGAGGAACGTATGCACGACCACGAGATCGAGCCGGGCGGCGTCAGTGCTGACAGTGGCGCCATCGCGCTGCCATTCGTGGATCATACGTCGGCGCCTTCCTGTATCGTACAGGTAACGTACTACGGCTTTGCGACTTCTTGGTCGGCGCGGTCGTGGCCTCCCGTCGGCGCCTGGCTGCCGAGCGGGCGCAATTGCAGCAGGAACGCCAGGTTGAAGCGTTGATCGCAATGCCCACACGAGACGGCGCGGCTGTACCTGCGCACGCGCGGATATTCTTTGCCGCAGTTTGGGCAGAGGTAGACATATTTGTATGGGCGGGCTACACGCACAGCCTCTTCGCGTCGGCGCGTCTCCTCCGCCAGCAGTTCGCGCAGCCATTCGGGGTCGCGCCCGGTGATCGCCGCCTCATCCATCGAGATGGAGTCGTGGCCGTGGCAGTGATGTTTGCGTGGGTGGCCAGAGACGCGGTCGGCGAGATGGATCAATTCGTGGGCGATGGTCACTTCGATCCCTTCAGGCAACAACCCTGGCTCGACGAAGATCAGGTGACGGTAATCGCCCTGCGGCGTCTGCTGCGAACGTTCGACGTTTGCGTAGACCTCAGCAAGCGAATCGTCGGGGTCATCGGATTCGGTTTCATCGCTAAAGCCTGGCAGCGTCGGTTGCGCTCTGGTCGGCGCGTTGGCTGGCCCAGTCAGATTCGCGGCAAGCGAAAAATCGGGCTGGCCGCTCTGCTCGTCATCCTCGTGGACGAGCGGCAGAAAGCAATAGCAGCCCAGCGCCATTGTATTGAGCCTGCGCCCAGTCCAGCGCGCAAACTCGCGCCGGTCATCGGTCACGGCCAGATAGTTGGCCTGCTCTACCGGCAGACCCAGCTTGCGCCAGTAGTGGTCGAGCCACTGCGCAGCGTACACGCCAGCATTGATGAGAGGCAACTGGTCAACTGAGGGTGGTTGCGGGGGAAGAAAGCGACTGATCTTTCTGCTCATATCCGGTGTGGCAGGCGCCCTACCACATCCCTCCCTTCCAGGCTCATTGTGCAGTGACGCAAACAATCCTTACCAGGCGGCGGTCCCGGTGCGTCGTCGAATGGATGCTGAATCGCCACGTGGTCCCGTGGTTGTAATGTGTAACGCGCAGGTCCTCGTGTCAGTAATCGCACAGGACAGAAATCTCTCGTGGCATGCGCTCGACATTGGCGCCACGCGAGCGGCCTGCGTCGCGGTGGAACGCCTCGCGCGCGGGGAAACGGTGATACAATCGGCATGCGATTGGCGCAAGCGGGTGTGGAGGAACACATGGCGCTGTCAGATGAACTCCCAGGCGAGCAGTATTCGCGTCTGGTCTGGAACAGTCTGTGGAGCGAGTTCACGGCCCAGGCGCCCGGACGGATGCAGCGCCGTGAGGGAGCGACCGAGTGTCCATTCTGCGCTGATCTCACCTCTGGTCGCGTCGGCCCGCAGACGCAGGCATGGATTCGCCCGAACGACTTTCCCGCCTTCACGCCGCCGACGGGCGAGTGCTCCATCCTGATCTATAGCCGCGAGCACGATCGGCGCTTTAGCGATTTGGCGGTCGATGAGACACTGCGCGTGATCGAGTTGTGGCGGCGTGTCTACGATGACCTGGCTTCGCGCTACGCCTGCGTGATGACCTGGGAGACCAGCGGCGCTGAGATTGGGCAGACGCAGCGCCATCCCCACGGCCAGACCTACGCCATCTCAGCTATCCCGGAACTGCTCCAGCGGGAGATGGAGGCGGTCTTGCAAGCTGAGCGCAAAGGGCAGCCATGCCCGTTCTGCGTCAGCCTCGCGCAGGAGGACGACGGCCCGCGCTGCGTGTTCTCCGGCCAATGGTGGGTGGCGTTCGTGCCGCCGTGGGCGCGCTATCCCTACCAGACACAGGTCATTCCACGGCGGCATTTCAGCGCCATGAGCGGGCTTGCGCTCGATGGCGAGACCGGTGAGGATGGCGAGGCTGCGCGCGAGTTGGCGGCGCTACTTCCCCGGCTCATTCAGGCCTATGACCAGGTCATGCACGGGCCAATGCCCTATATGCTGGCGCTGCATCAGCTCGCGGATGAGCGCTACCACTTCCACATCGAGTTGTTGCCCGTTGGCCGCGCGCCGGGCAAGCTGAAGCTGGCCGCCAGTAGCGAGATGGCATGGGGGTTCTGGCTGAACGATTCGCTGCCTGAGGTGAAGGCGGCTGAGTTGCGCGCGCTGCTGCGCGACGACAGTGTGCGGAAGCAGGGAGAGAGCCAGTGACGGATGGCGCTTCGGGAGATGCGCCTCTCCCAGCGGTTGCGCAGCAGGCGAGCGAGGTCTATCGGGAGGTGTTTCGCGCTCGCTTTGGCGCCCAGGTCGTCCAGCCGCTCGCGTGCGCCTGGGCGCCTGGGCGCATCAATCTGATTGGCGAGCATACCGATTACAGCGAGGGGTTTGCGCTGCCTGCGGCGATTGATCGGTTAGTAGCGCTGGCAGGGCGTCCAGCCGATGAGCCGCTCGCCACGCTCTACTCCGCGCATCATCGCGAGTGGGCGTCCCTCCGCCTGGATGACGGGGCAGACGACGACGGCGCACGTGATGAGAAAACGCCGCTGTGGGCGCGTTACGTGCTGGCCACCTGGCGCCAACTCGCGCAAGCAGGAGCGGCGACGCCAACGCGCGGCTTCAGCGCTGTCATCTGCGGCGACGTGCCATTGGGGGCGGGTCTCAGTTCCTCGGCGGCGCTGGAGGTCGCCACGGCGATGTTCGCGCGCGCGCTGGGTGGGCCAACGCTGCCCCCGATGACGATGGCGCGCCTGTGTCAGCAGGCCGAGCAAGTGGGCGCCGCCGTGCGAGTGGGCATATTGGACCAGGCGGCGTCGTGCCTGGGCCGCCCGCAGCATGCCATTCTGCTCGACTGCCGCACGCTCGACGCCGAGTACATCGCGGCGAACCTGCCCGAAGCCGCCTGGGTCGTTTTCGATACACAGGTACCCCACACGCTGGCGGCGTCCGCCTATAACGTGCGGCGCGCGCAATGCGAGGCGGCGGTGGCGGCGCTGGCTCCGGCGCTGCAAGTCGAGACGCCTGGGCGATCCATCCAAACGCTGCGCGATGTGACGGCGGCGGACCTTGCGCGGCATGGCGCGTTGCTCGACGAGACGCTGCTGCGCAGGGCGCGCCACGTCGTCTCGGAGAATGCGCGAACGTTGACAGCCGCTGAGGCGCTGCGGTCGGGCGACGCGGCGACGCTGGGCGCGCTGCTCAACGCCTCGCACCTGAGCCTGAGCGATGATTTTGCCGTGAGCTGCGCAGAGCTGGACGCCGCAGTGGAGATCATTCAGGCGACGCCAGGGGTGCTGGGGGCGCGCCTGATGGGCGCTGGCTTTGGCGGCAGCGTGCTGGCGCTGGTGCGCCGCGACGGGCTGGAGCGCGTGATCGCGCGTCTCGCCAACGA
>JAICSR010000162.1 GCA_025936795.1 Ktedonobacterales bacterium
ACCCCACCCCCTGGCCCCCTCTCCCACTGGGAGCGGGGTAATTTGGACCCCCCTCTCCTGTGGGCGAGGGGCTGGGTGTGAGGTCTGGCGCCACGCCAGCGCCTCAGGCGGCCGTGGTATCACCCGCCGAGGCGCTACTGGGCGCCATCTCCGGCGGCGCATGGCACAGGGCAGCGCGCCGCCTCGTCGTCTTCCTCGCGCGCTGCAACCTGCGTTGCCCGCGTCAGAGCAGACCATTGCAGCGCCAGCGCCTCTTTCATGCTCAAGCCCATCTTGTTCGCTGTCTCGGCGAGCGAGTAATTGTGTAGCAGGCGGTACGTCAGCAGCTCGCTGTCGCGCGCAGGCAGCCGTGCGAATATGCGCTGGGCAGTCGTCGCGGCGTCGGTCGGCTCGCAGTCCAGCTCGTCGCCCGACTCGTCGCCCAGTTCGCCGGAAGGAGCCGCGAGATAGCAGAGGTAGGCCTGGCCCAGATAGGCTGCGACGACTTTGTGAGCGGCCCGGCGGAGGGACGTCTCCGTGCTCTGTGCGGAGGGTGGACCAGCAGTATTCGACTGCGCGCGCACTGCCTGCATAAATGTCTGCTCGGTCAACTCCTCAGCTTCTTCGCGGTTCCCGACATGACGATAGATGAAGCGATAGACATCTTGCAGATGGCCCTCATCAAACGGTTGGCGCAACCCCATAGCCTCTAGCTCCTTGTGCGGCGTGTAGTAGTCTGCAACAGCGCATGGCGCATATGCAGACCGCCGCCGCTTGCTCGCGACGATGCGTAGCGCGCACAGCAGATGCGCTACGACTCGATGCGACCCGTCTCGCGCAGCCAGCGCAGGAAACTCAGGCGCGCAAGCTCGCGCGCGTCCCACAGGTCCTGGCCGTCGTGATAGCGGCGTCGCAAACGCAGGAGCGTGGTCCACTCCTGACAGGTGAACAGGGCCAGTTCGTCATCAGCGGACGACCGGGCGCCGATTGCATTTCGTTCATTGGGCATGTCAGACTCCTGCGGCGCTTCGCTTGTGCTGACGCGGCGAGACAGGCCGAAGCCATCATGCGCCGCCATGAACCTGCACTCGTCTGATACAGAATCTGGAGTGGTCGTTGACGTGGCGCACGACCTCACCCCCAGCCCCTCGCCCAGCGGGCGAGGGGAGTCCGGAGGTCCGTTTCCCCCTCTTCTTGCGCGAGAGGGGGCCAGGGAGTGAGGTCACGCCAGCCGCCAGCGCCAACCACCCAGGCGGACGTGAACCGCATTCACTTTGAGGGTACGCAATGTGGCTTACGTGGAGATTGACAATGCTTAGCAGAAGATTACAGATAGCGCGGAGAGGCGCGTGGGTAGCGGGCAGGGTAGCGGCGCCAGGCGCGACCTCACCCCCTGGCCCCCTCTCCCACAGGGCGAGGGGGAAGCGAACATCCGGCCTCCCCTCGCCTCGCAGGAGAGGCGCACGGCAGCGCGCCCGTGCGGCCCAGGCGCTCTGCGGGCGAAGGCTGAGATGATCTGGAGGAGTCGTGCCGTGCGCTGATGGAGGCGAGCGCTACGGCTCGAATTTGTAGCCAATGCCCCAAACGGTTCGGAGGCGCTGTGGCTTGGCTGGGTCACGCTCGATCTTCTCGCGCAGGCGGCGCATGTGAACAGTTACCGTGCTTTCCTCGCCGTAATTCTCGTAGTTCCAGACGTGTTGCAGCAACTGCTCGCGTGTGAAGACCTGCTTGGGATGAGCCACGAGAAACAGCAACAGATCGAACTCTTTCGGCGTCAGGTCGACAGGCAGCCCATCGCGCTCAACCTCGCGCGTCTGCTGATGGATGGTGATGCCGCCAAAGTGGAAGTCGCCGTCGAAGACCATCGCCGGCACACTGGTCGCCTGGATGCGCCGCATGATGGCGTGCACGCGCGCGACAAGCTCGCGCGGATTGAACGGCTTGGTCATGTAGTCATCGGCGCCGAAGCCGAACCCGATCAGTTTGTCCACATCTTCGGCCCGCGCGGTGAGCATGAGGATCGGAACCGCGCTCACTCCGCGCAGCCGACGGCAGACCTCTAAGCCATCAATGCCGGGCAGCGTGAGGTCGAGGATCAGCAAATCTGGCGGGGATGCCGTCGCCATGCGTAACGCTTCCAGGCCGGTCGTAGCTTGCGAGACAGCAAAACCCTCAAGCTCCAGATAGTGTCCAACCACCTCGCGCACGGTCGCCTCGTCGTCCACGATCAAGATGCGGCGGCGCTGTTCGTCGCCATCGTGGCTGGCCTCAGGTGGATCGCCTGGTATTCGCATATCTCCGCCTCCTCGACGGTTGCGGCGCGCGTGTTGGCCCGCATCGTCTGTCTGGGCGTTCTGTGTGAATGCGCATCGCGCGCGTGCGCGATGGAATAGGCCATCGGCATTATACGACCATCCGCCATCAACCGCGAAGCCTCGCGAAGCCTTCGCGAAGCCTCGCGAAGCCTGATGCGCGCATGCGACACTGGCGTGGTACAGTGCTGGAGAGCGGAATCCGTCGCGGCTTCACGCCGGGCGGGCGCGGCTGGCGGAACCGCTAAGGGGATGGGTATGACATATCCATCGGAGGCGGGCGCCCCTCCGGGCACAATACGAGGGTCAGATGTGGCCGAGCGGGCGGTCGAACAGGCTCAGCAACTGCCACCCGCCGAGGAGCGCCGTGAGCGCTTGCTGGACCTCCTGAGCGCTGTCACGGACAACCTGGGCGAAGGCATCTACGCGCTCGACACCGCTGGTCGCGTCACCTTCATGAACCCGGCGGCGGAAGCGATGCTGGGCTGGACATTCGCCGACCTGCGCGGGCGCGACATGCATGAGGCGATCCACTTTCAGCATGCCGACGGAACACCCTATCCCAGAGAACACTGCCCCTTGCTACGGGTGGTGGGGTCAGGTCAGGTTGAGCGGGTCGAAGATGACATCTTCACGCGCAGCGACGGCTCGACGTTCTCCGTGTCGTATGTCTCGGCGCCGATTGTGAGAGATGGCGGCGTGACCGGCGCCGTGTTGGCCTTTCACGACACGAGCGCGCACAAAGCGCTGGATGAAGCGCTGCGCCGCTCTGAGCGCGCAGCAGCCGCGCAGGCAAGTCAGCTGATCGCCATCTTCGAGTCGATAGCTGACGCCGTCATCGTCTACGACCGCAACGGCGACATTATGCGGTCCAACGCTGCGGATGCCGAATTGATGGGCGATCCCGGATCCGCAGCCAGTCGCCATACAACATCGTTGCTCCATCGCGACCGCTTGTTCACGATGCATGATGAAGATGGAACTCCGCTTGCGCAAGAGCGCTGGCCAGCCTGGCGGGTCTTGCGCGGTGAGGTGTTGCGCGGGGCGAGCGCGATGGATGTTTTTCTGCACACGCTGGATGGTCGCGACATCGTGCTGAATGCCAGCGGAGCGCCTGTGCGCGATATCGAGGGGAACATCGTCGGCGGGGTGCTGATCGGGCGGGATGTGACCCAACGGCGCCGTCTGGAGCGGCAAACACGCGACGCGCTCACGGCGCTGATGGAGATGGCGGAGGCGCTGGTTGGTGACGATGGCGCTGGCAGCGGAGCGCAAACGCCCTTAGGCACGCCGCATGTCGCTCGTCGGCTGGCGGAACTCATCAGCGCCGTGATGGCCTGTCGGCGAGTTGACATCGTCGCCATCGAACCGGACACCGAAGATATGCGGGTTGTCGCGATCGCTGGCCTGACTGCCGAGCAGGAGCGACTCTGGCTCACCAATTGGCCGACGGCGGGCCACATGCGCGACTACTTGCCCCCTGCGCTGATCGAACGATTGCATGCAGGCGAGACGATTGAGATTGACCGCACGCAGCCGCCATTCAATCGCTGGCCGAACCCTTTTGGGTCGCGCACGTTGCTGGTCATCCCGATGCGCGTCGGCGGGCGACTACTGGGCAACGTAGCTTTGGATTATGGCGCGACTGACCCGCAACTGGATGCGGAGAAATACGCCATGGCGGGCGCAGTCGCACAGCTGGCGGCGCAGATCATCGAGCGTGACCGTCTTGCGCGTGACCGCGAGACAGCGCACGTCAATGCGCTGGCGCTCAGCGAGACGACCCGCCGTATGGACGAGTTCATCAGCGTCGCGGCGCACGAACTCAAGACGCCTGTGACCAATAGCCAGCTTGCCGTCACACTGGCGCGCGACACGCTGGCGACCTACACCCAACAGGCGGAGGGCGCCCAGGCTGCGGCCACCCTGGCGGCGTCTCTGGTGGATGTTCTCGCGCCGCTCCAGGCGCTGTTGGAGCGCACAGAGAGCCATATGGAACGGCTGAGTCGGCTCGTCGTAGACCTGCTGGATGTCTCACGCATCCGCGCGGGGAAGCTGGAATTGCGCGCAGCGCCATGTGATCTCGCCGAGGTCGTGCGTGAGGTCGTCGAGGAGCAACGCCGGATCGCGCCAGGGCGGGTGATTCACCTGCAATTGCCGGGCATGGCGAGCAAGGCTCCGATCGTCTTCGCCGATGCGGATCGCATTCGGCAGGTCGTGACAAATTACATCTCCAACGCGCTCAGATACTCGCGCGCAGATCAGCGGGTCAATGTGCATCTGCGGACAGACGGCGAATGGGCGCGTGTCTCGGTGCGCGACGAAGGGCCAGGGGTTCCTGCCGATGAGCGCCGCCGCGTGTGGGAGCGCTTCTATCGGGTTCCAGGGACGGAGGTCATGAGCAGTGGCAGCGTGGGCCTCGGCCTTGGGCTGCACATCAGCCGGACGATCGTCGAGCAGCATCACGGCAGAGTTGGCCTGCGCAACGCGCGTGGCGGCGGCGCGATTTTCTGGTTTGCGCTGCAACTGATGGGTGGCGCGCCCTGACGCATGCCCGTCAATCCCTCACCCCTGGCCCCTCTCCCAGCGGGCGAAGGGCAACGCCGAAAGCCCCTCTCCCCCTGGGAGAGGGGTTGGGGTGAGGGCGGCGACGCTACCTGTTGCGCAACTCATACCAGGCGGCGCGCAGCCGCCCCCAGCCCAGGCTAGAGAGGCTCAGCGGCTGGAAGTGCAGGTCGTTCAGCTCTGGCGGCGTGGGGAAGAGCTGGCGTGTCCAGTAGACCGGGCGGATGAAGTTTGGGCGCGTCGGCAGCAGCATCAGCGCGTGTTTCCACTCGCGCGCGACGTAGGGTGAGGCGGCGGCGCGCTTCGACCAGAAGAGCTGGAAGATGTCGGCGTCGTTGATCGCCTGAATCAGGCGCGGGTCCCACTGCTGGCCCGATTGCAGCAGGTTCACATCGCGCAGATACTGATCGCCCATCGTGCGCGCCGCCGACTCGCACGACTCCACCACTGGCATATCCTGATGCGAGTACGAGGCGAAGATGCGGCGATAGGCGCGTGCGATGGCCTGGGCGTAGGCGTCAGGCGCATCAAGGCGCGCCGCCGCCTGGCCAACGAAGACCGAGATGGGAACCTCCGCGCGCAGCAGCATCCCCTGATAGAATTGCACGACGCCATTCGCCGCCTGGCCTGGCTGGGCGCTCACGGCGCTCATGCGAAACTCGTGCTGCTGCACATCCTCCTGCCAGGTGACATCGAGATAGCTGGGATTGAACGCAAAGCCCGGCATGCTGGGGATGATGCGTAGCGCCGCGCCACGCGCCAGCCCGGTGGCCTTCTCGGCGCGTCCTGGGCGGAACTTGTCGAGCTTGCCCGCCAGCCGCTCAGCCGCCGACGCCGCGACCAGCGCCATCGTCGCCGCGTCGTCGAGCGAGAGATAGACCACCAGTGGTTGCCACTGCTGTGGCTGCATCTCGCGCGGATGATAGGCGGTGAAGGTTACCTGCTCCAGCCTGGTTGGCTGTGATGTCTGAACTCCCTTGGGTCGCGGCGCACGGGCGCCGGAATCGCGGCGCGGGCGCCCCGGCTGGGTGACGGGTTGCGGCGCAGGCGTTGGCGGAACATAGGGTGGCGGCGCGGCGGGCGCGGATGGGGCCGCAGCGGCCTCTGGCTGTGGAGACGGAGCAGGCGCGGGCGTCGGCTCCTCCTCCAGGTCGGGGTACGTCATATCGGGCGCAGCCGCGTCAGGTTGCGCGCCAAGCATGGCGTCCCAGTCTATGTCGTCGTTCGATGAGCCAGCGGACGGAGCGCCGCGTATCGTCTCCTCGCTCTCCTCGCTCTCCTCGCTCTCCTCGCTCTCGGCGGCAGGAGGCTGGGCCTGCGCGCCGACGATGGCGCGCGCAATCGTATCGGCGAGCGTGGCGGGCGCGGCGCTGGCTCCATCGATCGCCTGATAGGCTGTCAGCGCCAGCGGCAGCGGCGTGGCATCCAGCCACACGGGAATCAGCTTGCGCCCATCCCCACGCGCCATGGACGCTTGAAAGGCGCGCGTCTCGGCCTCGACCCAGGGCGAGCGCACAGACGCCGCCGAGACGAAGACGACCAGCGTGCGCGCCTGCCGCAGCGCCTGCTGAATCTCGTGGACGTAATTGCCACTGCCGTGCGCAGCCGCGCCCTCGAAGTGGATGGTGAAGCCTGCGGCGCGCAGCAGCGTCACCACAGGCTCCACGCGCGCGCCGTCTGCACGCGCATAGGCGATGTAGACCAAACCGTCAGTGTATCCGTTCGACATGGCGCGCCTCCTCGTCCCAGGCCAGGCTGTCTACCGGGCAGTGTAGCATACCCGGCAACTGCGTGGAACGCAGGCGCGAGGAGGCGCTCCCTCGGAGGCGAACGGCGACTAGGTGGCGGGTTGGCGCGTGTCGGTGCGACGGCCAACATCTGGGCGAGCGCTCTGGCGCGCGTCGACGCCTGGTCGTGCAGATTGCTGCGTGCGGCTGATTCCGGTGGTTGGCGCACCAGGCGCATTGCCCACGCCCTCGCGACGCTCCTGCCGAAACAGTTCGGGCAGCGTCTTGCCGAGCGGACGCAAACCACTGACCCAGGAATTGACCTCGGCGCCAATCAGCGTGATCACGCCGACGTAGTAGAGGAAGATCAGGATGACCACTGCCAGTCCGGCGACCGAGCCGAGACCTGCGCTCTTGAGGAAGATGCGCTGATAGATCGGGAACAGCACCTCAAACAGGTTGAACAGCACAGCGGTCACGAGCGCGCCCGGCCAGGTCGTCGCCCAGGTCACCTTGCGGTTGGGGACGACATAGTAGATCGCCGAAAACAGGATGAATCCGACGATCAGCCCGCCGATGAATCCTTCGATTGTCAGCACCAGCCCATTGCTCTGGATGCCCGCTGGCAGGACATAGCTCAGGATGCTGCCAGGGATGCTGGCGGCGAGGAAGGTGAGCGGCGCCAGCACGAGGAACAGCAGCATCATCAGGATCGCCATGATGTTCTGACGGATCAATGGCCGCACATCCACGCGATAGACCACTGCGAAAACGTTGTCCAGCGCGACGAAGAGCCGCGAGCCGGAGAAGACCGCCGTAACGATGGCGATGATGAGCAACACGCCTGCGCTCTTCTGCAGCGCCGTCAACGAGCTATTGACGAAGGTCTGTCCCAGGCCAGCGGGGAAGTGGCTCGAAAGCCCTTGCACGAAGGTCGTGTAGGTCGCGGGCGAGAGCGCTCGTAGCGCCAGGCCAGCGATGGCGAGCAGCGCCAGCAGAATCGGCGCAATCGCGGTCAGGTAGTTGTACGCCAGCATGCCAGAGAAGTTGAGCGCCCAGTCTTCGCTGATCTTCGTCCAGAAGCTGGCAGCCTTCTTGACCTCAGCCTTGGCTCCTTCTTCGGCCTTTGCCTTGTCGTTCTCAGGGGCGTTGTCCGGCGTGTGCGTCATGCAGACCACCGTTCCTTTCCACCAGATGTGTCTACGTCTCTCCCAGTCGCTCTCATTGTGAAAGCACACGCGGCGCCAGACAACTGTGCAACAGGCGCCAGGTATGGGCGCCCGGTACGGCGGCTCACGTTACGCCGCCTGCCGCTATCACGTTCTATCTGTCAACGAGCGTGCTGATTTCAGCGCGATTTCCGCGCAGATGACCGACTCCATAGTGCAGCAGCGGATTATTTCAGCCGCCGCCCCCGCGCATTGTGCGGGGTGGGCGGCGAGAGGGATGGGTGGCGGATGACCTCCAGACGGCGAGGCGCGCGCGGCTCGGCGCTCACGGGAGCAGCGGCGCCAATGACCGGGCCGAGGCGATGGACGGCCCTACTGGCTGGCGTTGTTCGACTTGCAACAATCGGGGCGATTCGGCGCGAAGATCGCCGCTAGTGCGCGGGCGGCGGCGCGTTTGCGGGAGCCGGCGCAGGTGGCGGCGTGGTTGCCGGCGGCATGAGAGCTGGCGCACGTGCCGCAGCCGCACTGCCGGCACGCGGCGGCGGCGTCGTCCCTGGCATCGGCGGAGCGCCCGGGCCGCCCATCGACGGAGGCGTCGGATCGAGCGCCGGGTTTGCAGGCCCCGGCGGCGGCGCGAGTTGCGGGTCACTCGAAGACGGCGACGGCGGCG
>JAICSR010000193.1 GCA_025936795.1 Ktedonobacterales bacterium
CCATCGCCGACGCCAACTGGCACGGTCGCACCGACGCCAACCGGAACTATCGCTCCCACGCCGACGGTGACCAAGACGCCCACGCCAACGGCCACTGCGACGGCCACTGCGACGGCCACTGCAACGGCCACTGCAACGGCCACTGCGACGGCCACTGCGACGGCATCGCCTTCGCCAACTCCGCCCTCCGGCGCGCTCTATAGCGACGACTTCGAGTCCGACGCCATCGGCGCCTTCCCGGCGGGCTGGAGCATCGAGGCGGGCAGCGCGTGGTCGGTCCAGCCGAACAATGGCTCACACGCGCTGACGCAGACCAGTTCCAGCACTGCGACCCTCTACGGCGTCTACGCAGGTTCCTCCTCGTGGACTGACTACACCGTCGCGGTGAGCGTGCAGCCAGGCGCGGGCAGCACGGTCAATGGCACGAGCGTCGTCGCCATCGAGGGGCGCCGCCAGGATGTCAACAACTTCTACAGCTTGCTCATCAAGAACGGCGACGAGTGGTATCTGGGCTACAAGCTCAATGGCAGTTGGGTGACGCTGGCCAATGGTAATCTGACCTATAACACCAGCGTCTGGTACACCTGGACGCTGACGATGACTGGCAGCACGATCAGCGCCAGCATCAACGGCGCGACGCTTGCCACCGCGACCGACTCCACGTTCGCGTCGGGCAATATTGGCCTCAAGACACGCAATCAGTCGGCATTTGATAATGTCGTGGTGACTGGCCCAGGATCGCCAACGCCGACACCGACGCCTACGACCTCGCCGACCGCGACTACCACGGCCACATCAACCACCACGGCGACTCCATCTGGCGCGGGCAGCATTCACGGCCACGTCACCGATGCCGCCTCTGGCGCATCCATCGCCGGGGCGCATGTCTCGACGGCGCCGACAAGCGCCAACGCCACGACAGATAGCAGTGGCAATTACACGCTGAGCAACGTGAGCGCGAATACCTATGATGTCGTGGTGACGGCGAGCGGGTACAACATGAACCACGTACCCGGCGTGGTCGTGACCAACGGCGGCTCCGCAACCGCCAACCGTACCCTCACGAAGATTCCTGGCTTCACCGCCATGGATACCTTCACTCAGCCGGACCAGACGGGCTGGAATCCCTCGACCGACGGCAATACCTGGACAGATGACGCTTCGACCTACCCCGGCGCGGTGGTGATGGTCCAGAACAATCTCGGCTTTGTGGATACCTACACTGCCGCCAACGACCGTGATGAGTGGTTCGGGGCAAGCTCCACCGACCAGCTGGTGTCTGCCGACTTCAACGTCAGCCAGTTTGGCCAGGATTCCTTCCAGCATGGCGCGCGACTGCTCAGTCGTGTGCAGGACGGCCACCATTTCATTGACTTCGCGGTGAACTACGCCACGTCAACCCTGCAACTTTGGGAGAACAATGGCGAAGACTGGACGCTCATGAACCAGGTTGACGTTTCGTCGTTCCAGACGGGCCAGTGGTATCACGCGCAGTTGTTGTCCGTCGGCACGATGTCCTACGCCAAGGTCTGGGCGTACAACACGGCTGATCCAGGCTGGCAGATCTCGGGCAGTCAGACCTCGCTGAGTTCGGGCAGCGGTGGCGTTCGCTCGACCTACTGCGACATCAACTGGGCCAACATCAGCGTCCAGGCGGTGACAACGATCACTGGCACAGTGAAGAACACCAGCGGTTCCGCGATCAGTGGCGCAACAGTGAGCGATGGGACGCACAGCGTCACCACCGACTCATCGGGGCGCTACACACTGATCGAACCAAATACTAATGCCACCTATACGGTGAAAGCGTCGGCGTCGGGGCATACCTCAAAGAGCGCTTCCGCCTCGACGATCAGCCTTCACGCGACGACGCTCAACTTTACGTTGTCCTAGTAGGTTGTTGTCCCAGTAGGTTCTCATCGTAGTTCAAGTGGCGCGGGTGGGCTGTGTCCCACTCGCGCCTGATGATCCGGGTCGTGGGTGTGGGTTGCACAGGGGGACTGGGAAGAGCATGACGTTTGCACAGCGTCTGACCATTGGGCAGATCAACAAGGGAAATCAGGTCATCTACGATGAAGCCGCGTCCTATTACCAGCAGTTGCGCTGGTTCAAGACGCGCCTGACCAGGCTTGAGTACGCGCAGACACTCGCTGCGCTGCTCGCGTCGTTTCAGTTCGTTCCTCAGCGCAAGGGGCGCTATCTGGAGATCGGCTGCGGCCCCGGCACCTGGACAAAAGTCGTCGCGCCGCATGCCGCCGAGGTGGTGGCGCTCGACATCTCGGCGAATATGATCGAGCAGGCGCGGCGCTATGTCGCCGACGCCAGCAATGTTACGTTTGTTCACGGCGACGCCGCAGACTATCAACCCGATGGGCAGCTCGACGGCTTCTTTAGCTTCCGAGTGATCGAGTACGTCCACGGCTGGCAGGAGATGCTGACCCGCGTGTCGTCGCATGTGGCGGTGGGTGGCCGCGCTGTCATCTGCACGAAGACGCCGATCTCGGTGTATCGTGGCACGGGGCGCGAACGCTGGTTTACTACGGGCGTGCGCCGTGCGCTTGGGCGCCTCCAACGTTGGCTGCAAGGCCTGCCAGAACCGGCAGGCGACGGATTCTGGCAGAAGTATGTCTCGCCATCTGCGGTGCAGCAGACGCTGGAGCAGGCGGGGTTCACCGACTTTGCGGTGACGCCAGCCATCTTCGGGCTACCGATCTTCTGGCGCGGGACGTGCCAGTATCCGCTGGTCCCGCCGTTTGCCGAGCCGCCCTTCATGTGGGCCTTTGAGCAGGGCCGCAAGCTCGCCAACCGCTTGCCACCACGGCTGCGACGGCTGAGCCTGGTGTTCTCAGAGTCCTACGTGCTGACGGCGACCAAACGCTAGCCAGCGTCGCATCTGCCGCGATGATGAGTCGTGGCAGATGCGATGTCAACAGCATACGCGCGGGCAAGCCACGTCGGGTGGGGCGTCTGGCCGCTTCCAAACCAACAGAGACAGCGGGAAGGAGACACGATGAGTGACAGCGCGGGCGTCACCCTCCAGATCAGTCTGGCGCCGACAGATTTGCCACATGCCAGAGACATCGTGCCGCACCAGTTGCGCCAATGGGCCGGGCAGGTTGACGAAGTCCTCTTGACGCTCGATCTGCACCGCAGTCGCGGGCGCTTTTCGGCGGCCTGGGCGGAGCGCTTGCCGGGCATGCGCAGCTTGCTCGCAGACCTCTGCGCGCAGTATCCGGCTGCGCGTGTGGTCGAGGTGGACTACGGCGAAGCCGCGCGCAGAGAGCTTGCCGAGGCGTTTTTCGGTGGGCGACAGACGCCTGAAAAAGACTGGAACGGCGGCCCATTCTACTCCTATTTCTATGGGCTGCAGAGCGCTGCGCACGACTATGTGCTGCACATGGATTCTGACATGATGTTTGGTGGGGGCAGTCAGACCTGGGCCGCCGAAGCCGTGCGACTGCTGCGTGAGCGTGCCGACGTGATCGCCTGCAATCCGCTGCCGGGGCCACCAACGGCGGATGGCGCGCTGCGCTCGCAGACGCTCGATCCGTTTCCCTACCCCTCCACCGCCTATTGTGTGTCTCAGCTAAGCACACGCATCTTCCTGCTCGACCGCGCGCGTTTCCACCAGCGGTTTCCGGTAGTTCCGCTGCTGCCCGCCCCCAATCGTCTGCGCGTCGTGCAGGCGCAGCTCGATGGCAACCCGCCATTTGCGCTGCCCGAAGTGATTCTCTCGCACCTGCTGACGCAAGCGCGCCTGCTGCGTGTGGACATGCTGGGCGCAGCGCCGGGTATGTGGTCCATCCACCCACCCTATCGCACTGCTGAGTTCTATGCGCGCCTGCCAGAGTTCATCGCGCGCATCGAAGCGGGCGATGTGCCGGAGGGGCAGCGCGGCGCCCACGACATGAACGAGAGTATGATTGACTGGAGTAGCGCGCAGGCTCCACGCTGGCGGCGCATCGCCCGGCACGCGCGCCTGGCGCTCAGTCGCCCATTTGCGCCCGCGCAGGTCGCCGACACGGCGTCCGATGCGCTCGTTCGATAACATCGGGCTGTGTACATCGCTCAGCCGGTTGTGCGCTGAACTTGAACGTCAGGATGGAAACCAATCATGCGCTGTATGGTGACAGGCGCGGCAGGGTTCATTGGCTCACACCTCTGCGAGGCGTTGCTGCTCGACGGCGCGGAGGTGGTCGGGATTGACGCATTCATTCCCTACTACCCGCGCGCCGTGAAGATGGCCAATCTGGCGGGGCTTCGGCAGCATCCGCAGTTTGCGTTTTACGAGCTTGATCTGCGCGAGGCTGAGCTGGCCGCTGTCCTCGATGGCGTCGAAGTCATCTTCCACATCGCCGCCATGCCGGGCCTGCTGGCGAGCTGGTCGCACTTCGAGAGCTACATGACCTGCAATGTCCTGGCGACCCAGCGGTTGCTCCAGGCTGCCAGCGAGAGCGGGCAGGTACGCCAGTTCATCCATGCCAGCACGTCGAGCATCTACGGCAGTCTCGTGCTGGGCGACGAGCAGACCAAGCCACAGCCTGTCTCGCCCTATGGCATCACGAAGCTGGCCGGGGAGCATCTGGCGCAGGTCTATAACGCGCAGTTTGGCCTGCCAACCTCCATTCTGCGCTACTTCTCGGTCTATGGTCCGCGCCAGCGCCCCGATATGGGCTACTACCTCTTCATCGAGCGCATCCTCCAGGGACGCCCCATCACGGTCTTTGGCAGTGGCGACCAGTTGCGCGGCAACACCTACGTCGGCGACATCGTGCGCGCGACCCAGCTTGCCCATCAGCGCTTCACCCCCGGCTCGGTCTACAACATCGGCGGCGCCGAGGAGGTCAGCGCCAACCAGGTGATTGCGCTGCTGCAAGATATCATCGGCAAAGAGGCGATTGTGCAGCATGGGCCAGCGCGTCCGGGGGAACAATCGCGCGCGCTGGCTGACATGCGGCTGGCGCGCGAGCAGCTTGGCTTTGTTCCAGCGACATCGCTGCGCCAGGGCCTGGAGGCGCAGGTCGCCTGGCAACGCGCGCTGGCGCAAGACTAGCGCCGAATCGCCCTCGGCGCCCGCGCCAGCCGCCTGCATCGCCGCTCGCAGTTGGTCCGCCACGCTCCCTGCGCTGAGACTGCCCAGGCGTCCCCCCATATCGGCCAGGCGCGACCCCGCTGCGGCGCGTCATCCGTCCAAACCTTCATCCTGGCCTTCACTTTTTTTGATGGTAACCCCTGATGCACCCACTGATTTATCCCCTGTACCAATCGTATACCTCGGCGGGCATCAGCAATACACTCGCGCATGCGACGCTTGAATGGTACGCGGTGAGGACTTGCGCGTCCGTCGGCGCCAAACATCTGCGGAAAGGATCTGACATGGGCAAAATGCTCTCGAACATCCCCTGGCAGCGCTCTGCCGCAGCCGCCCAGGCGAGCAGGCTTGCCGCCATCCCGACGGTGGCGATGCGCTGGGAGCGCGTGGCTGAGGTTGGCGCATGAATACCCTACGCCGCACAGTCAACAACATCGCGCTCTTGATGTCGGGCCAGGTCGTGACCTGGGTCTCCACACTCATCCTGTCCGCCGCATATGGTCGCTTTCTGGGCGCTAACGGGTTTGGCGAACTCTATCTGGCGACAACATTTACGTCGCTGATCGGTTTTCCCATCGAGTTTAGCTTTAATCAGCAAGTTGTGCGCGATGTCGCACGCGAGCCGCTGCATGCGCGCCGCTATATCACGATGTCACTTGTGCTCAAGGGTGTGCTGTGGGTTGGCCTCTTTGCCCTTGCGCTGCTCTTATCTGTGCTGCTGGGATACAGCCCTATAGTGCGCTGGCTGATCGTCATCAGCGGCATCATGCTGGTCACCTCGGCGATTTCGAGTACCCTCATTGCTGTCCAGACGGCGTTCATGCAGCCTGGGATGGCGAAGTTTGGCTCTGTCATCGAGAAGGTCGTTGACACGATACTGGCCGTTCTGCTGCTGCGCGCGGGCGCGGACGTGATTCCGGTCGCGCTGGCGCTGCTCGTTGGCTCGATTGCGGGGATGGTATGGCAGATCGTGCGCACTGCACGCCTGCTGGGCTTCCGCTTCGAGTGGGATGGGCCGGTGGCGCGGACGCTGATTCGCTCTGGTATGTCATTTCTAGCCTATGGCGTCATCGGCGTCATCTACTACCGGATAGATACGATTCTGCTCTCGGTCTACGCGACCAATTCCGCCATCGGCGTCTATGGCGCGGCCTATCGCCTCTTCGACACCCTGACATTCATCCCCGGCATCGTTGTTGGGTCAATCATGTCGCCGATTCTGTCCAGGTACGCCGTGGACACCGACAAAGGCAAACTGCGGCTGGCCATCGAAAAGTCGACAACGGCGATGTTGCTCTGTTCGGCGCCTGCGGCGGCCGGCCTGATCGTGGCGGCGCCGAACATCATCGGATTCGTCTACCAGCGGCAAGACTTCGCTGGGTCCGAAGGTGTGCTCCAGGCGCTCGCAATCGGGTTGATCGCGCTCTACCTGAACTCAGTGTTGACCACAGTGCTGGTCAGCACAGGGCAGGAGCGCAAACTGCCGATCATGGCGATTGCGGCGCTGGTGTTCAACGTCGCGCTCAATCTCTTCCTGATCCCCCGGTTCATGGATATGGGCGCCGCCTGGGCGACCTCACTCACCGAAGCGCTCCTGCTTGGCATCGGCCTGGGGCTGATGGATCGCTCGCTCATCCCTGTGCGCCTCTGGAAGATCACCGTAAAGATTGCAGTGGCGAGCCTGGTGATGGCGGTTGTCGCGACGGCGCTCAACACCTACACGATTGTCGTCATCATGCCGATTGCCGCCGTAGTCTACGTGGGCGCGGTGCTGGCCTTGCGGGTGTTGCCCGCCGAGGACATGGCGCAGATCAAGTCGCTGTTCTCGCACTTCGCGCCACGTCAGGTCCCCGCTGTGGGCGCCGACCAGGCGCTCGCGCAGGCTGCCCCCGATCTGGCAATCGCCGGGGCGTCTGGGCTGATGAGCGCAGCGCCTGGGCGGCCCACTCTTGACGAGCAGGTCGCGCGAGCAGGCGCAGGCCATCCGCTGGCGTCGGCTGAAGGTGTGGACCTCGCCCAGCCAACCGCCCGCGACGAGCGGTCGCTCTCGCTCAGCGTGCCGCTCAACTACCCTGTGCGCATTCCGGGTGGCCTGTTCCTGCCGTTCTACCACGTCGGCGGCGAGACGACGCCCGTGCTCCAGCGGCGCATCCAGCGACGGCTGGCGCGGCTCGATCGGCGCCAGGTCGCGGCGGCGCTCGCACAGCATCAGCTCGGCCATCTCGCGCTGAGCATGCGGCGGGTCGAGTTGCTGCCCGCCACATTGGCGCCTGGTCGCGATCTCGCAGCGATTCGCCTGGGTGGGTCAGCGGCTCAGGTGGGGGCGCTGCGCACAGACGACCACGCGCGCCAGCGAGGTAGCGACGAGGTACCAGCGATTCCTGCGATTCCCGCCTACTGCCTGGCGATTTCCCGTCAGCGTCCACAG
>JAICSR010000168.1 GCA_025936795.1 Ktedonobacterales bacterium
GCTGAGGCGGAAGCGCTCCAGCGGAAACGCGGGCGGCTGATCGAGCGCGAGCGCCGCCAGCAATTCGCCGATCAGCACGCCGAACTTGAAGCCATGCCCCGAGAAGCCTGAGCCGATGACGACGCTGGGCGCGCCGGGGAGTCGGTCGAGGATGAAGTCCTCGTCGGGCGTCATGTCATACATGCAGCGGTCCACCAGCGCCAGTTCGAGCGCCGCCGCCGCTGGGATGACCTGCCGCAGGAATGCGCGCACGCTGGCGACCTCCGCATCATCCACTGGATAGCCAGCGTCTGGATTGACCGTTGGCCCAGTGACGTGCGAGGCGACCTTGAGCCAGCCCGGCCCTTGCAGCGGGAAGCCATAGCACGCCATCTCGGCCAGAAAGACCGGGAACGCGCCCACCGCGAACGCCGCTGGGTCGGCTCCGGCGAAGTAGCAGACCTGCTGGCGCGTGGCGCGCACGGGAAGCTGCGCCAGCCCGCTCAGTAGGCCTGGCGCCCATGGCCCGGCGGTGACGATCACGCGGTCGGCCTCCAGCGTCTCGCCGTCCACCAGACGGACACGCACGCCATCCGCGCCATTCGCGCCCAGCGGTTCGATCTGCGCCACACGCACGCCTTCGCGCAGGCTCCCGCCACGCGCCGCCAGTCGCTGCTGCAACGCCAGCAGGCACTCGGAGGCGTGCAGCATGCCACCGCGTGGATTCCAGACGAGCGCGCTGTAGTTCGCCGTCTGAAACTGCGGAAAGCGTTGCGCGCACTCCTCGCGTGTCAGCCGCTCCACGGGCAGTCCCTCGCCGCGCATCACGTCGAAGCCAGCGAGTGTCTGGCCATCGTTCTCTTGGCCGAGCGTCAGCACGCCCGTCTCCGTGTAGAGGCGCCTGCCCGTCTCGCGCGCCAACTCATCCCACAGCGTCAGGCTGCGCGCCACCATGCGGGTGTAGAGCGCGAGCGGCCCATACTCGTGGCGAATGGCGCGGGTCAACCCATGTGATGAGGCCCACGCATGCCCGACGGTGGCCTGCTCTAGCACGGTCACGCTGGCGCCACGCTCGGCCAGCGCGCAGCCGCTCGCCATGCCCATCACGCCGCCGCCAACCACGATCACCCGCAAAGCCTTCATTGTGCGTCTCCCTGTTCCCGCAACCTGCCGCTGGGATGCTCGTACACGACGTAGCGGGGCGTGTGGAAGTCGCTGGGGACGACCCAGACTGGCGTTGCGCGCTCGTCCGCCAGCGTCTCGCGTCGCCCGATGTGGGTGTGACCGCTGACGACCGCGCGCAGCTTCGCAGCGTGACGCAGCCGCTCGCCCAACGTGAGGTTGCCGAAGTAGGCGTTGCCATAGCCCCAGTTGGGAATCTCCGTCCGGTTCACCAGTTGCTCGCGGAAGAGCGGCACGTGCGTGACGATCAGCACATCGCTGATTGACGGGTCGGCGTCGAGCGCAGCGACACGCGCTACCAGGCTATCGCCGCAGCGCGTGGCGAAGGCGATGTCAGACCAGGGCCAATCGAGGTAGCGGGCGTCAGGATGCAGGCGCTGCTTCAACTCGATCCAATACTGCTCGGTCTGTGGGGAGATGGATGGGTCGGCGCCCGTGTAGTCGTACCACGCAATCGAGCCAGCCACGCCGAGGCCATCGCGACGCCAGTTCTCGTCTTCGAGCCAGAGCATGCCCGCCGTGCGCACGGCGTCTGGCACGCTACGCTCCCAGAGGTCTGCGCTGTGGTCATCGCCATGTCTCCAGAGGTCATGATTGCCCGCCAGCGCCGCGACCTGCCCCGGCACAGTCTGGAACATCGCCAGGCAGGCGCTGATATCGCCAAGACGCTTGCCGATGTCGCCCGCAATGATGGTCAGGTCAGGCTGTTCCGCCGCGATCTGCGCGACTAGCGGCGCGATCTCGTCAGTAGTGGTGATGCCCAGATGCAGGTCGCTCGTGATGACGATGCGGGTCATGCGCCTCTCCTCTCATGCTGCGCGTCACGCTGCGCCCGCCACAGAGCAGCGCCTCGTCGTCTCCATTGTAGCAGCGTCGCATCACGGCGCGCGATGGCGCGGTGGGGTCTCCGTCCTTTGTAATGAAGTAACATCCGTCTCCGCCAGAACGCGCCTTGCTGCGTCGTCGCCTTCTGTGGTACGCTCGCCCGACCTGGCATATACCGACTGCTGGATCGCCGCCACCCGCCAACCGCAGCCACCACGAGGAGGAGACCATGGACCGTGACCTACGCCAGACCGAGCTCTATCGCGAGATCGAGCAGTACTTCCAGCGTGTCAACGCGCCCGCCTATGGACGCATCTCCGGCGCGGCCAATCCCGCGCCCTCACCGGATGGCCAGCGCATCGCCTTCACCGGGAGCAAGCGCGAGCGCCTGGAGGGGCTGCCCGTCATGCGCATCTGCCTGGCTGATGTCGCCACCGGAGCCATGGAAGAGCTGACGGCTGGTCCCAACGACGATCTCCTCCCCTGCTGGTCGCCAGATGGCGCGCGGCTGGCCTTCCTCTCTGATCGCAAGCAGCGGGGACAGCATCAACTCTATCTGCTAGAGGCCGAGCGCATCGGTGAGGCCGTGGCGGCGCCGACGGTGGACGGCACGGTGGAGTCTCTGGCATGGTCGCCGGATGGCCGCTCGATCTTGCTGACCGTGGCTGGCGCTGGGGCCGATCTGGCGGGCGGGCAGGGGTCCGGAACCACGGCATCGGCGCCACAGGAGTTGCCTTCGTGGGCGCCGGAGGTGGATGGCGGCGTGGCTGAGAGCCAGTGGCGGCGCGCGTGGGTCTACGACGTGGCGATGCGAGCGGTGCGGCCGACATCGCAGGCGGAAGTGAACGTCTGGGAGGCGACCTGGGCCGGCCCTGACCACCTGCTGGCAATTGTCTCGCGCGAGCCGAGCGAGAATGCCTGGTACACCGCGCCGCTGGCGCTGATCGAGACGACAACGGGGCGTGAGCGCGTCATCTACGAGTGTGATCGCCAGCTCGGCCTGCCCGCCGCCTCACCCTCCGGCAGGCGGCTCGCGGTGGTGCGAGCGGTATGCAGTGACCGCCAGGTGGTGGCCGGCGACCTGCTGATGTTCGACCATGCCGAGGCGGGCGCCACGAGCGCTCCGACGGTCGTCTCCACGCAGGACGTGGATATCACGTATCTGGCCTGGCGTGACGAAGATAACCTCTTCTTCGCGGGGCTGCGTGGGCTGCGCACTGTCTACGGCGAGTACAACGCGGCGACCGGACAGGTGCGCGAGCTGTGGGCCAGCGACGAGTCCTCCGGCCAGCGCTATCCGCTGGCGGCGCCGCTCACCGATGGCTCCGATGCCTGCGCGCTGGTGCTGCAGAGCTACACACGCTACCCTGAGCTGGCCATCGTCCGCGACGGCCAGCTGCGCACGGTGGCGCGGCTGGCGCACGAGGGCAGTGCGTTTCTGGCCAGCATCGCGGGCCGCCTGGAGGAGATACGCTGGACAGCGCCCGATGGACTCGAGATCGAGGGCTTGCTGGCGCTGCCAGACGGGCCGGGACCACATCCGCTGATCGTCGACGTCCACGGCGGGCCGGTGTGGGCCTATCGCAA
The DNA here is from genome assembly GCA_025936795.1 of Ktedonobacterales bacterium. GTDB lineage: Bacteria > Chloroflexota > Ktedonobacteria > Ktedonobacterales > JADMIN01 > JAKAIY01. The sequence continues at coordinate 3,574 of JAICSR010000168.1, forward strand.
TATGTGGGCGATGTCGCAGATGACACCGCTGCTCGTGAGCCGGGGCTACGCCGTGCTCCATCCCAATCCGCGCGGCAGCTCGGGCCGAGGCCAGGAATTCGCCGAGCGTGTGTATGGCGACATGGGCGGCGCCGATACGCAAGACATCCTGGCTGGTGTGGACTCGCTGGTGGAGCGCGGGGTGGTGGATACGCATCGGGTGGGCGTGACAGGCGGCAGCTATGGCGGCTATATGTCGAGCTGGATCATTACTCAGACTGACCGCTTCGCCGCGTCTGTGCCGTTCTCGCCAGTGACGGACTGGGTCAGCCAGCACTACACTAGCAACATCGGCTACTTCGACCAGATCTTCCTCCAGGATGATCCAGCCAACGCCGAAGGGCGCTATAGCACGCGCAGCCCCATCACCTACGCCGGGCGGGTTCGGACGCCGACGCTCCAGACAGCGGGCAAGCTGGATCGCTGCACGCCAGCGGGCCAGGCGGAGGAGTTTCACCGCGCTCTGCTGGAGCACGGGGTGGCGTCGGAGCTGGCGCTGTATCCTGAGGAGGGGCACGGCGTCGCGCACTTCCCGGCGGTGATTGATTTCTGCGCCCGTGTGGTCGGCTGGTTCGAGCGCCACATGCCCGCGCGCCAATAAAGCAACCCACTGCAACAGTGAAAAGCCGCCTCCCCTCCCCGCTGCAACGAGGAGGGGAGCGAAACCCTCGCGCCGCCCGCTCGCTTTCCTTGTCGGGCGGACATACCATCGCTCGATGAGAACCACCTGGTGGTTGGACTCGTCAACCAGCCTCATACTTCCCACCCGAATTGGGACACTATCGCCGCGTCTTCACTTTCCCGCTAATTTTCCCTCAAGGACGGAGGCGCCGCCGCTGGGCCGCTGGTTGACCTGCCACCGCGCCGTGAAGCATACTGACAGGTGGGAGCGCGCTTTGCTGTTCCAGTGGGCGCATGGCTCCGCCTGTCATCCGCTCACTCCTGCTCTCAGCGCGAGGAGGCGCTGCTTGCATGCTCAATGACGATGCCCAGAACTCGACAGGCGAGCCGTCCGCCTACCAGCACCTGACGGTCGAGCGGCGCGGGCTGGCCGCCTGGGTCACACTCAACCGACCTGAAGTGCACAATGCGTTCAATGCGCTGCTGATCGCCGAGCTACACGACGCTTTCACGCGCCTGAGCGCCGCCGATGATATTCGCGCGGTCGTCTTGCTGGGCGCGGGGCGCAGCTTCTGCGCGGGGGCCGACCTCAACTGGATGCGCGCCAGCCTCGACTTCACCCATGAGCAGAACGTGGACGACGCCCTGCGCATGGCCGACATGTTCCGCGCGATAGATAGCTGCCGCCATCCCGTCATCGGGCGCATCCAGGGCGCGGCGCTTGGGGGAGGCGCCGGGCTGACCGCTGTCTGCGACATCGCCATCGCCAGCGACGACTGCCGCTTCGGCTTCACCGAGGCGCGGCTGGGCATCGCGCCCGCCGTCATCTCGCCGTTCGCCACCCGCAAGATCGGCGTGAGCCATGCCCGCGCGCTCTTCACCACGGCGGAACGCTTCGACGCCGAGCGGGCGCTGGCGATTGGCCTCGTCCATCAGGTCGTTCCCGCGACGGAGTTGGATGACGCCGTGCAGGCGACCCTACGCAATGTTACGCTGAGCGGCCCCGCTGGCGTGCAAGCCGCGAAGCGCGTCGCGATGACCGTGCTGAGCCTGCCCGACGCCGAGGCGCGCGACCTGACGGCGCAGACCATCGCCGGGCTGCGGGTCAGCGAGGAGGGGCAGGAGGGTATTCGCGCCTTCCTGGAGAAGCGCACGGCGCGCTGGGCGCAGGCCGATGAGTAAACGTCTCCAGCGGCGCGCTCCTTTCAAGACGGTGCTGATCGCCAATCGCGGCGAGATTGCGGTCCGCGTGATGGCTGGCTGCCAGCAGCAGGGCGCTGTCGCAGTGGCCGTCTACTCCGACGCCGACCGCGATGCGATGCACGTGCGCGCAGCAGATCGCGCCGTGCGGATTGGCCCGGCCCCCGCCCGCGAGAGCTATCTGAACATCGCGGCGATTCTCGCGGCGGCGCGCGAGACAGGCGCCGAGGCGATTCACCCTGGCTACGGCTTCCTCTCGGAGAACGCTGAGTTCGCCCAGGCCTGCGCCGATGCTGGCGTTGTCTTCATCGGCCCGCCACCAGAGGCCATTCGCCTGATGGGGTCGAAGACCGCCGCGAAGCGTGCGGTCGAGCAGGCGGGCGTGCCAACGGTTCCTGGCTATATGGGCGCCGAGCGCGATGCGCAGACGCTGGCGCGCGAAGCGGCGCGCATTGGCTATCCGGTGATGCTGAAGGCGGCGGCGGGCGGCGGCGGCAAGGGCATGCGTGTCGTGCGCGCGGCGGCTGAGTTTCGCGAGGCGCTGGAGGCGGCGCAGCGTGAGGCGCTGGCGGCGTTTGGCGACGAGACGGTTTTTATCGAGAAGCTGGTGATCGCGCCGCGCCACGTCGAGTTTCAGATACTCGCCGACAGCCACGGCCACACCATCCATCTGGGCGAGCGCGAATGCTCGATTCAGCGGCGCCACCAGAAGATCATCGAGGAGAGTCCCTGCCCGGCGCTGACACCGGAATTGCGCGCCGAGATGGGCGCGGCGGCCGTAGCGGCGGCGCGCTCGGCGGGCTACGTCAACGCTGGCACCTGCGAGTTCCTGCTCGACCAGGATGGCAGCTACTACTTCCTGGAGATGAACACGCGACTGCAAGTGGAGCATCCGGTGACGGAATCGGTGACGGGCTTTGATCTGGTGCGCTGGCAGCTTGCCATCGCGGCGGGTGAGCCGCTAACGATTCAGCAGGAGGAAGTCATCCCGCGCGGGCATGCCATCGAGGCGCGACTCTACGCCGAAGACCCCGCCCACGACTACCTGCCCTCCAGTGGTCGCGCGCTGGTCTTCGCGCCGCCACGCGCGCCTGGTGTGCGTGTGGATGCCGGCATCGAGCCGGGTGACGACGTGACGGTCAACTACGATCCGATGCTGGCCAAGCTGATCGCGCACGCCGAGAATCGCCCCGCCGCCATCGCGCGGTTGCGTTGGGCGCTCGACCGCTTCCCGATTCTGGGCGTCGCGACTAATAGCGCGCTGCTGGGCGCGATTGTGGATGAGCCAGACTATCAGGCAGGCGCCACCAACACCGCCTATCTGGAGACGCACACATTCCCGGCGGTCGCCGACGCTCCAGAGCCGCCCGCCGTCGCGCTGGTCGCCGCCGCGCTTTGGGAGACGCTGGGCGTCGGCGACCACCCCGCGCGCAGTCGCGGCGAGCCATTCAATCCCTGGCGCAATGGGGCGGCGACCAGCGCGCCTGGCGGCGAGCGCGTGACGCGCTACCTCAGTGGCGAGGCCAGCCATGCGGTGCGGCTGCGGGCGAGTGGCGTCGCGCGCTATTATCTGGCCCAGGTAGATGACCAGCCCTTCCCAGCGCCAGAGGCGCCGTTGACCGCCGAGGTGGGCGAGGGTGGCCGCCTGACGCTGGCTTACGGCGACCTCCGCGAGACGCTGTATGTCGCGCGGCGCGAGTATGAGACGCTGGTCTGGCGCTGCGGGCAAGTCTTCGTCCTGGCGCGCCCGCGTCCGCTCGATGTGGACCTGGCGGCGCACGGCCTGGACCACACTCCCGGAGCGATGACGCTGATCGCGCCGATGGCTGGCACGATCATCAAAGTCAACGTGCGCGCGGGTGATCTGGTCGAGGCGCGACAAACGCTGGTGGTACTCGGCGCGATGAAGATGGAGCACGCCATCACGGCGCCGCACGCGGGCCGGGTGCGGCGGGTCGCGCAGGCGGCTGGCGATGTCGTGCAGGGCGGCGCGACGCTCGTGGAGTTAGCCGCACTGGAGGAGGAGGAGCAGAATGCCTGACAGGATGCCTGATTCGCCATTGCAGGGGTTGCCGCAACGGGTTACGGTGGTCGAGGTCGGCCCGCGCGATGGGCTGCAGAACGAGAAGGGCGTGATCGCCACAGCGGACAAGATCACCTTCGTCAACTTGCTCGCCGAGGCGGGCTTTACGCTGATCGAGGCGACCTCGTTCGTCAGCCCGAAGGCGATTCCGCAGCTTGCCGATGCAAGTGAGGTGATGGCCGGGGTCACGCAGCGCCCAGGGCTGCGCTATATGGCGCTCGTTCCCAATGAGAAGGGCGTGCGACGCGCGCTGGCCGCTGGGCTGCGCGAGGTCGCCGTCTTCACGGGCGCCAGCGAGACCTTCGTGCAGCACAATATCAATACCAGCATCGCCGGCAGCATCGAGAATTTCCGGCCAGTGCTGACGCTGGCGCGCGAGGCGGGCGTGCGCGTGCGCGGCTACATCTCCACCGCATTCGGCTGCCCATATGAGGGAGCGGTCGCGCCAGAGGCGGTGCGGCGCGTCGCGGAGGCGCTGCTGGAGCTCGGCGTGGCGGAGCTTTCGATCGGCGACACGATTGGCGTGGCGACTCCCGACCAGGTCGTGACATTGACGCAGACGCTGACGCCACTGATTGGTATCGACCGCCTGGGAATGCACTTCCACGACACACGCGGCACGGCGCTGGCCAACGTGTTGACGGCGCTGCAACTGGGGGTGAGCATCTTCGACAGCTCAGCGGGCGGACTGGGCGGCTGCCCCTACGCGCCTGGAGCGTCGGGCAACCTTGCCACCGAGGACCTGCTCTACTTGCTGCATGGGCTAGGCATTGCC
>JAICSR010000383.1 GCA_025936795.1 Ktedonobacterales bacterium
CTCCACCTCCGCCGGCCCCCGCCCCCGGCGGGCCCCGCCGCCGGAGCCGCCAGTTTCGCCGCTCCTGCCACTGTTCCGCGGGGCCAGCCGGCCGCCGCGCCCGCAGCCGCGCCCGCAGCCATCGCTACGCCAGTGGCCGCCGCTGCGTCTGCCGCCGCGCCCGCGCAGCCACATGGCCCAGTCTTCTCGTGGCGCGCATTCATCGCCGAGCAGGCTATCGCGGTGATGGCGTACCTGGGCGGCTTCCTGCTGCTGATCGCCACCCTCACCTTCGAGGTCGGCGGCTGGCAGGCGTTGCCCGACATCATCAAGCTGGCAGGCGTGCTGGCTGTCTACCTCCTCTTTGGCCTGCTGGGCGCCGCGCTGCGCCGCTCGATCAGTCTGCGCACGGTTGGCCGGGTCTACCTCGGCATCTTCGCGCTGATGACCCCGCTCGCGGCGCTGGCGGTCTATCGCTTTGAGCTACAGGCGCGCGGTTTCCCCATCGCGGGGATGATCTGTCTCGCGGCGGGCTACGCGGCGGTCGTCTACCTCTCGCTCGCAGCGCGCACGCGCTTCGTCACCTATGCGTATCTCGGCTGGGCGGCGCTACTGCTGGCTGCGCTAGCGATCCCGCCGTGGGCGCTGCTGGAGCAGTTCTGGTGGATTCCCATCACGTCAATCCTGGCGCTGGCGCTGCTGGCGCCGCGTTTCCTGCGGCTGCGCGCAGGTTCCGCGCCCGCGCTGGAGACGCTGGAACCCTCTGCGACGCAGTTCAGCGCGGTGGCGGCGCTGCTGGGAGCGGCGGCGACCATCGTGCTCAGCTTGCACGTCGCTAACGGCGCCTTTGACAGCGCTGTGGATGAGCAGCAGCGCGCGGCGTTCGCCGTCGCCGCCTGCGCGCTGGTGGCGCTCGCGGCGGCATGGAGCCGCGTCGCGCGCACGATCACCGCTCTCTCAGATGCGGACATCCTGGCGGCGCTCGATTGGACCACGGCGGCGTCGGTGGCGCTGGCGTCAGTGGCGCTGGCGGCCTGGCTGCATGCCTCACACGCAGACTACGCCTACACGCTGACGGGTGTGGCGTTGGCTGAAGGTCTGGCGGCGGAGGGGTTGCGCTGGCGCGCACGCAGTCGCCTGGGGCTGCGTATCGGTGTGCAGGCGCTGGCAGGCTCGCTGATCATCATCGGCGCATCCCTGACCACACATGAGCCGCTGCCCAATTGGCCGCTGCTGGCTGCGTGCGCGGTTGGCCTGGCGCTGGGGCTGCTCTTTGCGCTGCGTGGCTCGCTGCTGGAGGTTGGCCCCTGGGGGCTGTTTGCGGGCGTCGCGCTGCTGGTTGGCGCGCAGGCTACCTTCACGGCGACGCTCCCCAGCTACCGGCTGTGCGGCTCAAGTGACCGGCTGCCCAACGCGCTGACGCAGCTACCGACACTGCATGGCCTGCTGGCGCTGGCGCTGGTGGCGCTGGCCCTTGGGCTGCGCGCGGCGCCGCTTGGCTCGCAGCTGCGACGACTGCGCGCGCCAGTGGAACTCACCGCGCTGGCCGCCGCCATCGTCGCCTCGATCCTGCTCAGCGGCCACACGCGCGGCTATAGCGCACTCTTCGTCTGCATATTTGCGCTGGCGGCGCTGCTGGTGGCGCGTGTCGAGCGCCAGCCGCTCTATGTGGGCGCCTTCGTGACGATCTTCGGCGCAATCGCTGCGTTGATCTTCATCGTCGGCAATCTGAATGGCGAGGGCGTGGCGGCGCTGCCCATCGTCCTGGCGCTGGCGACGCTCGTCCTGGGCCGTATGCTGGGGCGCGCCTACAGCCTCTCGGTCTATCTCGTGACGCTGCTCGCTACTCTCGCGGCCTTCCTGCAACTCACCTCCAATTCCGCCGAGACGACCACCCATATCGCACCGCTCGCGCTGGGCGTGGCTGGCTGGATGGCGTTGGTCGTGGCGCTGGCGCTGACAGTCGATTCGCTGACGACGCAGCGGCCCCTCTGGGGGCTGGCGCCCGCTGCTGCGGCGCTGCTGAGCGTGGCGGATGCGCGCTCGCTCTGGCCGACGGTGGCGCTGACCCTGGCGCTGGTGGGCGTCGGCGCGCTGCTCAGGCGCCTGCGTGGGGTCCATTGGGAGATCGCCTGGCATGGCGCCGCGCTGGTGGCGTCGGCCGTCGCGCTCGGTTGGGCGCTGGGGAGCGCGCAAGACGCCGCCTGGCGCACGCTGGGGCTGGCGCTAGTCTTTGCGCTGGTCGCCTATCTGATCGCCTGGCAGGAGCGCCTGCCCTGGCTCAGCGCGATCCTCGCGCCCTACGCGCTGGTGGCGCTGTGGCAGGCCGGATCACTCCCCATCACCGCGACCCAGCGGCTGTTCGTCACCTTCCTGATCGCGCTGGCCTTCACGGGCGCCGGGATGGCGGCGCGGCTGTGGCTGGGGCGCGCCTGGGCGCTCGCGCTCTATGCCGTGGCGGTGATCGCCGCCGGATACACCGCCGCGCGCGTCACACCCTATCCAGCGCACGCGGGCGTGCTGGAGGCGCTGCTGCTGATCTTCGCCGCGCTGGCCTTCTTCGCCGCGCTGCTGGAGGATTCCCCCTGGGCGGCGCTGGCGCCCGCCGCCTTCGCCGCCGCCGCCGCGCTAGTCCAGCCGGATGGCCATGCCCTGCTGCCGCTTGCGCTGGGCTTCGCCGCCGCCGCGTTCGCCGTCTCGCGCACACGTAGCGGCGCGTGGGCGCTGCCACTCTACGGCGCCACGATGATCGCGGCGGTCGCGGCGGCCTGGCAGGGACGCACGCTGGCAGGTGGCTTCGAGGTGGTGACACTGGTGATCCTGGCGCTGGCGGCGTGGCTGCTGGCGACGCTGGAGTCACGCGCCGATGCGCTGCTGGTGGCGTATTCCTTCGCCGCGCTGGCAGTCTCGGCGGCGGCGCGCGCCTTCGGCTGGGACGCCTGGCAGGCCACGTTGGCCTTCGCCGGGCTGGCGTGGGTCTTCGAGTTCTCGCGCGAAGGGTGGGCGCGCGTTCCCTGGCTGCGCGCGCGTGCGGGCGCCTGGTTGCCAGCCCTCGGCGCGACGCCCGAGGCGCAGGCGGCCTGGCGCGACCCACGCCGCGCGGGCCAACGCATCGCCCGAGGCGCGGCGGCCTTCGTGGCAGTGGGGGTGGTCATTGGCGGCTGGTTCGCCCCGCACTCTTTCGCCACCCAGAGCGCGCAGACCCAGGCGCTGGCGGTGGCGATGCTCTCGCTGGCGGCGCTGCTGGCGCGCTTCGGCTGGGGAGCGAATGGCTGGCGCCCGGCGCTCTATCTGGCGGGCGAGGCGCTGGCGCTCTTTGTCACCTGGGAGCTACGCTGGCTCGGCGCGCAAAACCTTCAGGCATGGATCATCGCGCCGGGCAGCGCGCAGCTCATCATCGGGGCGCTGCTACCCGCCGACACACGCATGCGCCCGCCCGCCTGGGTCGCGCAGACGTTCTCAGTGGTCGGCGCGCTGATTCTGACGCTGCCAACGCTCGGTCAGTCGGTGACGGAGCCGCTGGACTGGCAGTGGCGCTATGCGCTGCTGCTGGCGGTCGAGGCGCTGGCGCTCACCTTGCTGGCGGTGGGCCTGCGCAACCGTATCCTCGCGCTGACGGGGTCGGCGTTCGTCGGGGTGGCCGCCATCCGTGGGGCGATCATCGCGGTGCAGCAGAATCTGCCAGTGCCAATCGTCATTGGCGTCTTCGCGCTGGCGCTGATGGGCCTGGCGACCTGGCTCAGCCTGCGCGCCCGCCACATGTCGTCTGGCGCGCCGACGGCGCCCTAGCGGGGTGTGTGGCGCCCGCTAGGCGAACGGCCACTCAGGCAGATTCGCCTCGGAGAGTGCGCTGGAGGTGTTGGGGGCAGGCGTTGGCGCGAACCCGCGGGGCGCTGCGGGCGCGGCGTTTGCAGGCGCGGCGTAGCTC
>JAICSR010000548.1 GCA_025936795.1 Ktedonobacterales bacterium
AGAGGGCCATTGTGTTTTCGCGCACAACGGATTTGCCTGGCAGCATGGGCAGAATGTGACGCAGTAGACAAAGACGTGATGGCTACTCGATGGCTACTCGATGGCTACTCGGCAGTTGGCGCGCATGGTACGATGTCGGTGGCGCGCATCGGACGCGCTGCGAGCGACGCCACGCGGCGAGTGGCGCGGGAAGGTGGCAGACCCGATGATTCCTGGCGAGTTGATTTCGCTCATCGCGCGGCGGCGCCTGGTCGCCGAGGTGCGCACAGACACTGCGATGCAGGCGCTGAGCGTGGTAGATGCGCTGGCCGCCGGGGGTGTCGGCGTCTTCGAGATCGCACTGACGATTCCTGGCGCCTCGGAGATTCTGACCCACTACGCCACCCGCAGCGACATCATCGTCGGCGTGGGCGCCGCGCTCGAGGCGCGCCAGGCGCTCGAGGCGCTCTCTAGCGGCGCGCGGTTCGTGGCCTCGCCGATCTTCAGCCCGGAGATTGCGCAGCTCTGCCAGGAAAAGGGCGTCGCCTGTGTGCTGGGCGCGCTGACGCCGACCGAGATCATCAACGCCCAGCGCGCGGGCGCCGAGATGGTCAAGCTCTTCCCAGTGGAGGCGGTGGGCGGCCCTGCCTATGTGCGCTCGCTGCTGCGCCAGTTGACGCACATCAGCGTGCAGGTCTCCGGCGGCTTCGCCATCGAGCATCTCGTCGAATATTTTCAGTTGCCCGTGCGCTCCATCGCGCTCGGCGCGCTGCTGGCCCCGCCGACGCTGGTGGACCGTGGCGCGTGGCAGGCCATCACCAACCGCGCGGCGGCGTTCGTGCAGTTTGCCAGTAATCCGCACGCCTACGGCGCACAGTTCCTCGCGATGATGGGCGTGACGCCGCAGGCCCAGCGCCCTGAGAACCGCGCGGCGGCCAATCTGCCGACCGTGCCAGTTCCGCCGAGCCAGCATCTCGACGATGCGCCCGCGCTGATTCGCCCGCCCGCCGCCTGGCAGGAGCCTGCTGGCGCCGACGCGCCCGGCGGCGCCAACTTCCGCCCGTGGGATTCACGGCCCGTACGGCAGGGCGACGACGAAGACTGGCTACGGTAACGCGCGCGCCACGTCGCATCGCGCGCCGCGCGCTATAATTCACAGGGAAAGCGCTCATAGAGCGCGTGAATCGCGGACGGATGGGAAAGGCAGAGCATGTTTCGCAAGACCACGATGCGCCGGGCGATTGGCGAGGGGCTGCTGATCTACCTCGCAGCCCAGGGGTTGGCGCTCGTCCCCATCAGTTTCTGGCCGCCAGCGATCTTTCCCGTCGCGCTGATCTTGCGCACCGCGCTCTTCATCGTGCCGCCGGTCTGGGCGGCGATGCGCGTCGTCTCGACCAAACGCGAGAAGATGAGCCGCAGATTCTGGCGACTCGGTCCGACGATGGCGGTTTGCGCGGCGGCGCTCAGCGCGCTGATTGCGCTCTTCATCGGTGAGACGCTCGTGCCGTGGGGCGGGCTGAACACTGCGCCCGACATCACGCGGCTGGGGCTGGGCGGCCATGCGACGCTGGCGCTCGGCGCGTTCGCGCTCAGCGAACTCCAGAATCTCGGCGTGCTGCTGGTCTACTACACCATCGCCGTTGTCTGCACGCGCCTGGCGAATGGCGGCTTCATGCGCTTCACCATGCCAGCTGGCAACGGGCGCGTCACACTCTAAGGCAGAGGTTAGCGACACGGTTTGAGGCGCTGGCTGGATACCTTATCTGCATCATTTGCATCGATCAGGGATTGTCTCCGGCATTACGCTTTTCTTTGTATGTTTCAAGCTCCTCGGTTGACCACTTTTTCAGGCTCTTGAATGCGGCTTTGGCGAAGCTTTTGCCAGCCTGTACTCCAAACTCTTCATTGAATGAGCCGATTAGCGATAGAAACATTTCCTCGCTCAGCTCACGAAAGACCAGAGGTGCGAAAAATTGCATATCGCTGATGAGTGCTGCGATGTCCCCCTCGCTGCGCCCTTCCTCGTTCAGACGCTTCTTCAGATAGGCTGTGTTGAGCAGTACAGGGCGCCTCGCGCGCTTTACCATAGTTAACTCTACCTCCCTCCAAGTTGCGCATCCTGGCGCAATATTCTAGCACGCGC
>JAICSR010000406.1 GCA_025936795.1 Ktedonobacterales bacterium
GATTCGATGATGCGCAGGTTGGCCTGATGCGGGATGAATAAGTCCATGTCTTCGGCGGTCATACCGGCGTGGCTCAGCGCCTCTTCCATCGCCGTTCCCATGATCCTGGTCGCGAACTTGAAGACCTCGCCGCCCTGCATGTGAACCCACTGCCGCCCCTCGCGCAGGCCCTCCTCAGTCAGCGGCTCCTTCGAGCCACCGGCGGGAACGTAGAGCAGTTCGGGCTTGGCGCCATCGCTGCCAAGGGTGAAGCCGAGCAGCCCGCCTGGCTCATCGCTGGCGCTCAGCACCACCGCTCCGGCGCCATCGCCAAAGAGGATGCAGGTGCTGCGATCCGTGTAATCAACGACGCGCGAGAGCACTTCGACGCCGACCACCAGCGCGTGCTTGATGGCGCCCGTGGTGATGAACTGATGCGCTACGCTGAGCGCATAGAGGAATCCGGAGCAAGCCGCCTGCATGTCAAACGCGCCGCACTGCGCGCCGAGAGCATGCTGCACGAGGTTGGCCGTAGAGGGGAATTTGTAGTCCTGCGAGACGGTCGCGATGATGACGAGGCCGAGGTCCGCTCCCATGATGCCTGCGCGCTCCAGCGCCTCGCGTCCGGCCGCGATGGAGAGCGTCGCGGCGGTCTCACCAGCAGATGCGATGTGCCGTTCTTTGATGCCCGTTCGCGACGTGATCCACTCATCCGACGTCTCGACCATGCGCTCCAGGTCGGCGTTGGTCAGCGTCTGCTCGGGCACATATTTGCCCCACCCGGTGATTGCGCTATAACGGCTCATACTGCTCCTCGCTGCTTACACACGCGCCCTCTCACGCGCAGTTCTCGGCGTCAAACACCGTTCGCCTGTCTGCGCGTCGTGCGGCAGGGCGTCTGGGCGCCATTGTAACATAAGTACCCGAATAGTTGGTTTCTGGCTAACAACCTGGCTACAGGCGCTCGGCGAGGTGAGCACGAAAGGGCAGTATGAGATGTTGACCAGCGGGCCTGCTGCGCGATAGAGTGATTGGAAAGAACGCCACCTTCCATCGTCGGTAGACGCCCATCATACGTGTGGCCCGGCGATCCTCACACCCATGACCTGCGACAAAGGAGTCATCATGCGCCTCTGTGGCTACGGCGACCTCGCGCGCGTGCTGCGCGAGACTGGAATGAATGAGCCGCCTGATAGCGCGCCAAGCTTCGCGCTGCCCGGCGACCGCCCACGCTATGCGCCAGACCGCCCCGTAGATGTGCGGCATATGGACATTGCGGTGACGCTCGACTTCGAGCGCAAACAGGTACACGGCGTCGTGACGCACACGTTCTCCGCGCTCTTTGACGCGGTGCGCGTCGTCATGCTCGACGCCGCCGAGCTGCACATCGAGCAGGTGACGCTGGCCGATGGCGCGACACCGCTGGAGTGGTGGAGCGAGGGCGAGAAGCTCTCCATCCAGCTTGACCGCGTCTATGGCTATGGCGAGCAGTTTGGCGTGCGCGTGACCTACTGGGCGCAGCCGCGCGCTGGCCTCGTCTTCGTCGCGCCCGACGCCGGCAATCCTGACCTGCCAATCCAGGTGTGGACGCAGGGCGAGACGGAGTATCACCACTTCTGGTTCCCGTGCCACGACTTCCCCAACGACCGCGCCAGCACGACACTGACCGCGACCGTGCCAGCCACGTTCTTCGCGCTCTCGAATGGCAGGCTGGAGGAGGCGCGCGAGAATGGCGACGGCACGAAGACCTATCGCTGGCGGCAGGACATCCCGTTCCCGGCCTACCTCATCACACTGGTGGCGGGCGAATTCGTCGAGATTCAGGACCACTGGCGCGATATTCCGGTCAATTACTACGTGCGTGCGGGGCGCGAAGACGACGCGCGGCGCATGCTGGGGCGCACGCCTGCGATGATGGAGTTCTTCACGCAGCATTTCGGCGTGGACTATCCCTATGTGAAGTATGCGCAGATCGTGCCGGAACTCTTCCTCGGCGCGATGGAGAACGTCAGCGCGACGACACATAGCTATCGGTTGCTGCCCGATCAGCGCGCCAGCCTCGACTACAAGCCTGATCCGGTTGTGGCGCATGAGCTGGTTCACCAGTGGTTTGGCGATCTGCTGGCCGTGCGCGACTGGTCGCATACCTGGCTGAAAGAGAGCTTCGCCACCTACTTCGAGTCGGTCTGGATGGGCGAAGAAGAGGGCAAGGACCAACTGCGTCTGGAGATGCGCGACAACCTCGAATCCTACCTCGCCGCCGATAAGCGTGGCCGCCGCCCAATCGTCTACAACGTCTATCGCAAGAACGGCAACGAGCTTTTCGACCGGCACAACTACGAGAAGGGGTCGCGCGTGCTGCACATGCTGCGGCACGTCGTCGGCGAGGCGGCGTTCTGGCGCGGCATGCAGCGCTACGCCCAGCGCAACCAGGGGCGTGAGGTCATCACCGCCGACTTCGAGCGGGCGCACGAGGAGGCCAGTGGTCGCAGCCTGGCGCAGTTCTTCGAGCAGTGGGTCTACAAAGCAGGCCACCCGGAGTTCAAGGTCAGTTATAGCTGGGATGACGAGCGCAAGCTGGCGAAAGTGAGCGTGCGCCAGGCGCAGGAGGTCACTGAGCAGACCCCGCTCTTTGTGACGCCGCTCGACTTGGCATTCTTCGTCCCACAGGGCGATGACGCCCCATCTGACGCGGAGGGATTCATCGAGCCACAGGTGATCCGCGTGCAGGTGGAGGAGGCCGATCAGACCTTCTACATCCCGCTGGCCCGTCGCCCGCTCGGCGTGCGCTTCGACTACGGCGGCTGGCTCATTAAGACGCTGGAGTTCGACCAGCCTGCCGAGGCGTTGCGTTTCCTGCTGCGCCATGACCCCGACATCAATGGACGCATCGAGGCGGCGGCGGCGCTGGGCGAGAAGGGCGACGCTGAGTCGCTGGAGGCGCTGGGGCAGGCGCTCACGGCGGAGCCATTCTGGGGCGTGCGCCACGCCATTGCAGCGGCCATCGCCGGGCGCAAGAGCGAGCGTGCGCTGGAGATCCTGCTGAATGCGCTGGCGACCATCGAGGAGCCGCGAGCGCGGCGCGGTGTCGTCGCTGGATTGGGTGAGTTCCGCGCGCCGGAGCAGGCCGACTTTGCCGCGCGGGCGGCCAACGCGCTGACAGAGCTGCTGGCGAAGGGCGAGCCGAGCTACTTCGTCACGGCCAATGCTGCGCTGGCGTTGGGCAAAACGCGCGCGCCTGGCGCCTTCGAGACGCTGATGCGGTACGTGGAGACGCCCTCATGGATCGACACGATTCGCGGCGGCGTCTTCGCCGGGCTTGGCGAGCTTGGCGACGTGCGGTCAGTTGAGCCGCTGGCGACGTGGGTCAGCGACCGTACGAAACCCTTTGAAGCGCGCGTAGCGGCGGCTGGTGGGCTGCGCATCCTGGCGGCGACGAAGCGGATAGATCAGCCGGAGGCGCGCACACGCGCGGTTGAGGCGCTGATCGTGGCGCTGAGTGACCCCTACGAACGCGTTCTGCTGATGGCCTGCGGCGCGGCAGCCGCCTGGGGCGACGAGCGTGCGATTCCCGCGCTGCAACGGCTGGTTAGCGGCTCGCCGGACGAGCGCATCGTACGAACCGCGCGCGAGGCCATCGCC
>JAICSR010000263.1 GCA_025936795.1 Ktedonobacterales bacterium
AGGAACCAGCCCAGCGCGAAGGGCAGCGCGGTCAGCGCTACCTGGCCCAGCGCGGCCAGCCCAGTCGCTTCGTCATGCGTTGTGCGTCCCACTGCGGCAAAAACCAGGAACGAGAGCGCGTCACCCGCAACGAGCGCAGCGATGCGCCAGGGCGAAGCGGGCGCGGCGGTGGCCGTGGGCTGTGGCGTGGTGATGGTATCTGCCATGAGGTGTTTGTTCTCTTTTTCGGCTATTTGGCGATCTGTGCGATGAAGACGATCAAGGCCAGGTGAGCCAGCATGAAGAGCAAGAAGGCCCAGAAGAGCAGCGACTCCCAGCGCTGGTCGGTAAGCTGGCCAAAGCGCGCGCGCCGGGCCGAGGGTGTGCGCTCAGTGGCGACCAGGCCAATCGCGACCCGCAGCCGCAGACTGCCGCGCACTGGCGAGAGGCGCATCTGCTCGCGCACAGCGTCATTGCAACTGTCGCATAGCGCCCATGACTGGCGCGGCGCAGGCACGTCGCCAGTCTCCTCCAGAAAGTGGATCGAGCGCCCCAGGCGCCGCTGGCAGATGGCGCAGCGCGTGGGCGCCTGCTCCATCATCGCGGACTGTGCGGCTACATTGTCAGAGACTTTCTGGTCCACCGTTGAACCACCCTCGCTTAGCATCCTGCTCTGCGCCAGACCTCGCCAGGCCTGACGCCACGCGCGAGCAATCCGTATCGCGCCCGCGCACGCGCTCCACACCGATAGTGTAGCACCTGCGCGCAAAGGACGACGCGACTCACTGGGCGAAAACGCGCATGCATAGCGCCAAGGAGCCATCCACCGCCACTGTCGCATCATTTGTACGTTATAGTGTTGGGCGCGGCATGGGGGCCGCGCCAGGAGATAGTAAATTTTCGGGGGGATGCTGCGGCATGAAGGCACGACGCGCATGGGCATGGAATAGCGCCAATCGGGCGCGCATGGTCATCCTGGGGCTGGCGTTGCTCTCGCTGACGCTGGCAGGCTGCAGTCTGGGCGGGGGCAGCGCCGCCACGAGCGACGCGAAGAACTTGAACGCGCTCCCCTGGTGCGATCAGCCGCTCATCAGCTTCCAGGATGATAGTCAGCCGTCGCAGCAGGCGCTGACCCAGTGGGAGAGCGTCAAGGGGCAGCTTGGCTTCACGCCCTATCTACCCAGCGCACTGCCCAGCGGCTCGTGCCTCGACCTGGTTGGCGGCTCGATTCACGATCCGATCTTCGGCGCGCATCTCAGCATCACCTGGGTACTGCCCAAGACCGGGCCAATCAGCTTCTCCGAGGCGCCCAAGCGTGGCGCCGTCTCGACCACGCCGCAGTGCGCGCAGAGCCAGCAGGGCAGCGACGCCACCACCGTCTGCATTGGCACGCTGGGCGACGCCAGCATCACTATCGCCTCGCATCTCTCTGAGAGCGCGCTCAAGGCCTATTTCCCCCAGCTCCAGCCGAACGTTGACTGGCAGCCCACCGCGCCCGCGCCCACTGTCACACCGACCGCCACCACATCAGGCAACTGATCGCATCACGACATAGCAGGCTAGCAGCTATTGACGCCGACACTATACTGGAGAGCATGAGTGTCGGCTGATTGCTGGTTCCAGCTCTTCCACATCTACGCTGACAGAGATACATCGGCAGCCTCCAGTGGGACCAGCGAGAGGCCAACGGTATGCCCAACACACGAAGGAGACTGCACTGATGAACACATCGCTGTGGAGCGCGACTGCTGGTCGCCTCAAACGCCGCTCGGCCCGTATCCTCGCGATCATCACCGTCGTGGCCGTCATGGGCCTGGTGGCAGGTGGACTGTTCTACACGCATCAGCAGGCCTCTGCGGCAGGCGCAGGCTGCGACGTTAGCGCGAGCCAGGGAACGCCGACATGCACGTACCACGGCCTGACGGCCTACGCGAATTTCGACTCGCTGAGCGCCGACGGCTGCGTTGACACGTATGTGGGTGTGCTGGCGTCTCAAGGTTTCGAGCAGTACCCAGCCTTCGCGATCAGCCGGGGGAGCGGCGTCCAGCTTGACATCGGCATGTATGACAACTGCAATCAGGTGGAACTTCTCGAAGCATTCGGCCAGGCCGACAATGTTGACTTCACGATTGACAAAACCCTGAACACGGCGACGTTGAACGCGACCGTCACCGTGACCGACTACGCCTCGCCCGATCAGACGACCTATCCCGTGACCGTCAACCTGACCTGGCAGGGATATGGCGCCGTCACGCATACGACGATGAACTCAAACCAGCACACGTCCGCCTGGACCATGAACACCCACTTCAATGGCGACAACCGTTCTGCGGATGCCACTGGAACTGTCGCCTCGGCGACCACAGCCAACTACATCTCAGCGCCAGCGACCACCGCATATCTCGAAAATGCGACGGGCGGCGAGGTCTATCTCACCCGCTAGTCGGGCGCTCCGGCTACAACTCAGACTCCATCCAGGCTGGTCAGCCGAGCGGCATGTCGTCCGGCTGGCCAGTCGCGCCACTTCCTTTCTGCGCCCCGGCTAAGCGGCTAAGCGCCTCAGCAAATCTCACCCCAGTCCCTCTCCATCCGTACACGTCTCTGAGTGAATAGGCGCATGCGTGCGCCGCGCTGATCCAGAGGGAATAGGGATGACGAGCGCCGCCAATGCGTGATGCAGACATCATGGGAACCACCAGCGAGGCTCCGTTTGGGCGCGTGGCGATCATCGGCCTGGGGCTGATGGGCGGATCGCTGGGGCTGGCGCTGCGCGCAGGGCAGAGCGCAGGGCAGAGCGCGTTCCCACTAGCCAGCACGGTCGTCGGCTACGACGCGGCGCCGGGTGTGGCTGAGCGGGCGCAGCAGCGGGGCGCGCTCGATTTCATCGCCGCCAGCGCCGCCGAGGCCGTCCACGCGGCGGACCTCGTCGTCATCGCCACGCCAACCCAGGCGGCGGAGCCGACCCTGCGTGCGATTGCGGCGCATCTGGCGCCAGATGTGGTAGTAACAGACCTGTGCAGTGTGAAGGCGCCACTCGTCGCGCTGGCAGGGCAGGCGCTGGAGCATCCACAGCGCTTCGTCGGCGGCCACCCGATGGCGGGCCTGGAGCGCGTGGGCATCGAGGCGGCCACAGCGGACCTGTATCGCGGGGCGCGCTGGGCGCTCACGCCGACGCCGCAGACCGCGCCCGATGCGCTGCAACAGGTGCGCGCACTGGTGACGGCGCTAGACGCTGAGCCGCTGGAACTGGACGCCGAGGCGCATGACGCGGCGGTCGCGGGGGTGAGCCACCTGCCGATGCTGCTGGCGGTGGCGCTGACCGAGACGCTAGCCGAGTCCGACGACTGGCCGACGATGGCGCTGCTGGCGGCGGGCGGCTATCGCGACACGACGCGCGTGGCGGCGGGCGATCCGGTGATGTGGCGCGACATCGCGCTGGCCAATCGCGCGGCGCTGCTGACGCGGCTCGACGCCTTCATCGCGACGCTGGCGCGGCTGCGCGCATCAATTGCACGCGGCGACGCGGTGGAGATCGAGGCGGCGCTGCGCGCGGCGCAGGCGGCGCGCCTGGCCTGGCAGGCGACACAACAATCCAGGCAAGCGCCCTAGCGCGCCTGACGCGACGCCTGACGCGATGCGCGCAGGCGTGCTATAAATCAAGAAATCAAGCACATCATGCGCGGCGACGCCGAAGCGACGCACGACTGAGAAACGGGGGTACCGACATGGCGCGGAGAACAGGTGGAAGCAAGATGGGCGACCGCATGAGGAGCCTGCTGACGCTCTCGACGCTGGCGGGCATCCCTTCCAGCCTGGCGACGATCCGCAAGTTCGTCTCGGCGATTGACTGGCGCGAGGCGCAGGAGGAGATCGCCGGGGAGCTTGACCGCAAGATCGCCATCATCGGCATGCCAAACTCTGGCAAGTCTACGCTCTTCAACACCCTGCAGGGGCAGTATCTCTCCTTCGTCTCGCCGGAGGCTGGCGCGACCACCGACTTCGTGCGCGGCGCATTCGGCCCCTTCGCGCTGATAGACACCCCCGGACACCTGCCCGATATGCAGCGCCAGGCGATTGACGAGGCCTCCGCCACGCTCTACCTGATTGACGCCACCGAGGGTGTGCGCCAGCGCGACGCCGAGGTCATCCAGCAGCTACGCGATGGCGACAAGCCCTTCGTCGTCGCGCTGAACAAGACTGATCTGATGTCGGGTGATGTGGATGAACTGGCCGCGCGGGTCGCGGCGCGCCTGCATGTCAGCGATGTCACGCCCATCTCCGCGCAGACCGGCGAGAACCTCGCCGAGGAGCTGATCCCTGCGCTCATCAACACCAGTCCGGAGGCGGCGCTGACGCTGGGGCGCCTGCTGCCGCAATATCGGCGGCGCGCGGCCAACAAACTGGTGCGCTCAGCCACCCTGGTGAGCCTGGCAGCGGGCCTTCAGCCAATCCCACTGGTAGATATTCCGATCTTGCTGAGTAACCAGATCCGCATGACGCTGCGCATCGCGGCGGTCTACGGCGAACCGATCACGGCGCAGCACCTGCGCGAGATTCTGACGACCGTGGCGGGCGGCCTCATCCTGCGCTATCTGGCGGAGGAGGTGGCGAAGGCGGTCCCCGTGGGCGGCGATCTCGTCTCTGGCGCCATCGCGGCGGGCGGCACCTACGCGCTGGGCCAGGTCGCCATCGAATACTTCGAGAACGGCAAACACCTCACGCGCAAGCAGATCAACGACATGTTCAACCGCTACTATCGCCACTATCGTGAGGAGCATGTCACCGATGAGACGGAGGGCGCCGCGCTGCTGCCACCTGCCGCCGAGCCTGTGACCGCCGAACCGATCCCGCCGACCCGCCCGGAAGGGGTCATCGTCGAGCCGCTGGAGGACGCGGGCAGCCGCTTCTAAATCCAGCCTAAATCCAGCCTAAATCCAGCCTAAATCCAGCGGACTCTGTCCGTCCTATCCAGCAATCATGCCTCAGCGGACAGCGCAGGCGTGGGTAAGCTGACATCAGCGTGCTGCGGCTGCTCTGCGGGATGCAGACGACCGCGCGCCGTATGCCGCCTGCCCGCGATCGGAGCATGCTCGAACGCGCTTGCCAGGCCAAAGACAGGCATATTGTTATAGATCGTCTCATGGCCACCCGGCTGAATCGTGTATGTCTCGTGAAAGATACCCACGCTGCCGTCGCCGCCAATCGCCTTGTTGAAGCGCTGCCAGGCCTTCAGGTGCGGATCGTCCGTGCTGCGCGCGAAGCGCTCCAACTCCTCAAATGAGCGCCAGTACTGCACGAGCATGACGCCGCGCCAGTAGAGAAATGTACGCGCGGCCAGGAACCCTTTCTCCTGTTGATGGGTGTAGAGCATGCGCAGCATCGGTCCCATCGCCAGGGCGGTCGGAATCCACTTGCGCAGCGCCCACCACCGATTGATGCGCATGCCGATGATGAAGACGACAAATGGCTCCTCAGTCACCGCCGTGTAGCGTCCCGGAAACGTCTGCGTCATCTCGCGCCTCCTCCAACTTCAGACGGCTCGCTCATGCAATACTCTACACTGCATGGTACAGTATATACTATCGTATTCACATGGTATAGTCTAGATGATGAAGATGTCAAGGAGCGCGGTGGAAGTGAGGTGTATATGACCATGCGTGAGCAGCGCGATCTCCCGACCTCGTCGTACGTCATCCTGGGGCTGCTGGCGACCTGTGGCCCCAGCACGCCCTATGAGTTGAAGAAGCTG
>JAICSR010000166.1 GCA_025936795.1 Ktedonobacterales bacterium
CTGAACAGCGACCGATACGCCGCGCAATATTGATCAATGAACGCGACCGTTGGGGTCGCCGGACGGGTCCTGCTCATGGCGCAGCCTCCTTCGTTATGAAGGGTAGCCTGCATTCAGCGTGCCGAAGATGACAGAAGAGGGATTAGCTCCGTTGCTCTCTAGCCAGGATGTCGCCCACATGCGCGGGCAGCAGGCGCGCCAGCGCATCGAGCAGGCGCGCATCGTTGCCGATGAGGATGCGTGGCCGGTTGCGCTCGATCCCGCGCACGATGGTAGCGGCGGCCTGCTCCGGCGGCAGACGCAGCGCCCGCTCGAAATAGTCCTTGCTCGCCTCCGCGCGTGCGGGGTCCATCGCAGCGGAGCGGGCATTTCTGGCGATGTTGGTCTTCACGCCGCCTGGATGGACACAACTGACGTGAATTGGCGTGCCACGTAGCTCGCCGCGCAGCGCCTCCGTGAAGCCGCGCACCGCGAATTTGCTGGCGGCATAGGCGGCCTGGCCGGGAGGCGCGGCCAGCCCATAGACGCTGGAGAGGTTGACGATATGCGCGGCGGGTTGGCGTCGCAGGATCGGCAGGAACGTCTTGCAGCCATAGACTACGCCCCAGAAATTGATACCCATCACCCAGGCGAAATCGGCCAGCGTGACCTCGCTGAACGCGCCACCCAGCGCGACCCCCGCGTTGTTGATGAGCAGTTGCGCGCCGCCGTGTCGCTCGACCACCTCGCCCGCGAAGCGCTCGACTGCCTGGAGGTCTGCGACATCAACAATATGCGTTGAAATCCTGGCTGCTGCTGGGCCAGCCAGCGCCGCCGTTTCGGCTAGCACATCAGGCGTGATGTCGGCGAGCGCCAGCGCGCAGCCTTTCGCGGCCAGGGTGAGCGCCAGCGCCCGCCCGATGCCACTGCCCGCGCCAGTCACGACGGCGATGGTTCCGGGTATCAGCTTCATCGCATCTTCTGCCCCTCTATCGGTCGCGCGGTCGCGCTCTGTGCGGATGCTCGTTGGATTGGTCAGGCCGTCAGCGATGGCTCAGCGCGCAGGCGCCAGCGTTCGCTGCCCTTGCCGCGAAAATACCATCGCGCCATCGTTCAGCATACTGAAGCGCAAGTTCAGCAGGTCGCGCGCGTAGTTCTGGTAGGTTCGCCATGGTTTGCTGGCGCCCTGGCGTGGGAGGGTGGCGAGCGCGCGGTTCACATAGCCTGAGGTCAGGTTGATCGCCGACTCCATCCCAGCGACTGAGGCTGGTCGCTGTGGCAGGCACTCCGTGTATCCGTGCGCATCCATGTAGGCCAGCAGCCGACAGATGTACTGCGCGATCAGCTCGCACTTGAGGGTCCAGGAGGCGTTGGTATAGCCGAAGGAGGAGGCGAGGTTTGGGACACCGCTATACATCATCCCGCGATAGCTCAATGTCTCCCCCAGCGCGACGGGCGCGCCGTCAACGATAAGCTGGACGCCGCTCATCAGCCGCATGTTCAGCCCGGTGGCCGTCACGATCACATCGGCGGGCAGTTCATCGCCTGAGCGCACGCGAATGCCCGTCTCGGTGAACGACTCGATCTGGTCGGTGACGACCGAGACCTTGCCAGCCTTGATGGCGGCGAAGAGGTCGGCGTCTGGCACGATGCAGATGCGCTGATCCCAGGGGTTGTAGGCCGGCGAAAAGTGCGCTTCGACATCGTACTCTGGGCCGAGCTGGGCGCGCGTCATCCGCAGAATCGCCTGCTTGGTGAAGTCGGGCCGCCGCCGCGCAAGCGTATAGAAATACATCCCCAGCAGGATGTTCTTCCAGCGGGCGAGGCGATGCGCCACTGGCGTTGGCAGGCGACGGCGCAGCCAGTTCACCACGGCGTCTTCCGATGGGCGCGCCACGATATAGGTTGGCGAGCGCTGGAGCATCGTGACGTGCGCCGCACGCTGGGCCAGCGCAGGAACGAGCGTCACCGCCGTCGCGCCACTGCCGATCACCACCACCCGCTTCTGCGCATAGTCCAGATCATCTGGCCAGGCCTGTGGATGGATGACGCGGCCTGCGAAGCGCTCGCGTCCAGGCCAGTCCGGTGTGTAGCCCTGGGTGTACTCGTAGTAGCCGGTACACATGTAGAGGAACGTACACGTCATCTCGACGCGCTCGATGCGCTGGTCGCCTGCGAAGGTGCGCTCGATCTCGACCGTCCAGCGTCCCTCAGTGGATGACCACTCCGCGCGCCGCAGCCGCTGGTTGAAGCGAATCTGCTGGTCAATGCCGTACTCAGCCGCCGTCGCGCGGATATAGCGCAGGATCGCTGGGCCATCGGCGATGGATTTCGCCTCCACCCACGGACGGAAGCTGTACCCAAGCGTCTGCATATCGGAGTCTGAGCGGACGCCAGGATAGCGAAAGAGGTCCCAGGTGCCGCCGATCTCGCTGCGCGCTTCGAGAATGGTATAGCGCTTGGTCGGCAGGCGTGTGTGCAGGTAATAGGCGGCGGCGATGCCGGAAAGGCCAGCGCCGACGATCAGCACGTCCACATGTTCGGCGGTCATCCAGTCTTGTCCTTTTGCATAGGGCGCACGAGGGCGATGATATTGCGTGTGCGCTGGCGTCCGCGCTTCCCCCATATCATAATCCAGAGGCCGCCTCAGAGTGATATGCTCACCGTGCGCTCAGTATGGCGACTGAGCCGCGCCATCGAACCATCGGCGCTCCAGGAGAAAGAGCAACGCGAATGGAAGCGAACACACAGCGACCGCTGAGCTTCGGCGTCAAGACGGCGCCGCAGAACACCACCTACGACGACATGCTGCGGGTCTGGCGCGAGGCCGACGCCATTCCAGAGATCGAGCACGCCTGGCTCTTCGATCATTTTATGCCATTGGGCGCTGACCCGACTGGCCCCTGCCTGGAGGGCTGGTCCACGCTGGCCGCCTTCGCGGCGCTGACCGAGCGGCTGCGCATGGGGCTGATGGTGACGGGCAATACCTATCGCCATCCGACCGTGCTGGCCAACATCGGCGCGACGGTAGACATCATCTCGCGCGGGCGGCTCGACTTCGGCATCGGCGCGGGCTGGAATGAGTTGGAGCATAGCTCGTACGGAATCCCGTTGCCAGCGACGGGCGACCGTATCCGCGCGCTGGGCGAGGCCTGCGAGATCATCCGCCGGATGTGGACCGAGGAGGCGCCCAGCTTCGAGGGGCGCTACTATCAGATTCATGAGGCGCGCTGCGAGCCAAAGCCTGTGCAGAAGCCCTATCCGCCCTTCGTCATCGGTGGCGGCGGCGAGAAACTGACGCTGCGGGTCGTCGCGCAGTACGCCAATGTGTGGAATATGGCAGGTGGCCCGCCGGAGGAGTTCGCGCGTAAGAGCGCCATCCTCGACGAGCATTGCGTCGCCGTTGGGCGCGACCCCGCGACCATCGCCCGCTCCATCCAGCAGGCAGTGGACTATAGCGATCTCGCGGCGACGCGCGAGGCTGTGCGTGGCTACATCGCGGCGGGCGCAAATCATCTCGTGCTGAACCTGCGCCCGCCGTATCCAGAGGGCATCGTCGCGCGGGTGGCGAGCGAGGTCGTGCGCCCGCTGCTCAGCGAGCGGTAAGCCGCCCGGCGCCCCTCTCCCGCCGCAGCGGGGGAGGGGTTGGGGGAGGGGGCAAGCGCCGTTAGAGGCGATTGAAGAGGCGCGTGAAGACGGCGGCGCCCAGCAGCGTCGGCGCCCACTGCCCGACGAAGAGGCCCTGCTTGCGGCGACCCATCGCATGCAGCGCGACCGACGCTGCAATCGAGCCGACGCTGCCGCCGACGAACGACCAGCTTGCAATCGAAGCGGCGTCTTGCGTCTGGATGCCGCGATGGCCGAGGATGCGCACCAGTCCGCCCGTCGCCAGCAGCGTTGGCGCCCACTGCCCGACGAACAGCGCATTGTTGATCTGACCAAGCTGGCGATAGGTGGCGGCGCCCAGCACGCTAGCTGCAGACGCCCCCGTGAGCGCCCAGCTTGCCAGCGCGGCGGGCGGCGCGACGGGGCTGCGCAGCGTGCGGTATGCCATGCTCCTGCGCAGTCGTCGGTTGACGAGATAGCCGATATAGCCGCCGACACCAGCGGCTGCGGCGGCCGCGCCCACCTGCGACGCCAGGCCAACCATGCCAGCGGGCGCCTCGTCGCGTTGCGCGCGTTGCTTCTGTTGTGGCGTCATCTGCTGGCCGAAGCGCTGCATGTCCGTATGGGCGTTCTTGCGCGCGCTCTGCGCCAGCTTATCGAAGCGTTGCGGCGCCAGACCTTCAGGCGTCGCCAACTCCAGATGCAGCCGCACCTCGGTCGCCGTATCGTCCTGCGGCGTGAAGGTCAGGTCGCCGCTATGATTCTGGCCAGAGGCGCTCTTCCAGGCGACGTGGCGCTGCTCCTCGCGCGCCGTAACTTCTGTGTCCCACTCCTGTCGCTGGCCGAAGAAGCTGGCGACCCAGTGATAGCGATTCTCGCCGATGGGCGTCACGCTGATGACGTTGCGCATGAACTCTGGGAACCGATTGAAGTCGCTCCACTGCTGATAGACCTCCCAAATGGGAGCCGCGACCAGAACGGTGTCCTCGATCGCGAGGCGTTGCGGGGTTGTCTGCTCAGTCGCGGGTGTCTGCGCCATCGTGTTGTCCTCCACATCCAGTGCAACATCCCTGCGGGTACGCTTGAAACCATCCATTCGTCCGGATTGGTCCGCAGGGCATAGGGGAGCAGGGGCGCACGAGCCATGCCATGCAACTAACCGGGCAGTATGTCGCTTGAGGAAACCCACTGCGATGCGCCAAATAGCGAATGCGGTGAACGCTAGGCGCCTGTCACGAAGCGTCCGGGATTGAGCCGATGCTGTGGGTCGAAGCGGCGCTTGACCTCGCGCATCAGATCGAGGCCAGAGGGGTCAGCGCCCCAGAGCGCCAGGCTCCGCTTGATCGCTGGCGGGCAGGCCAGCGTGGTCACCAGCCGCCAGCGTCGAATCAGCGCATCGAGCGCCTCGCGCAGGGCCGCAGCGAAGAGCACATCGCGTCCCAGCGCCTCTCCGTCGCTGCGCTCGTTGGCGGCGGTAGCCTCCTCGTGCGCGCTGAGCCGCAGCCAGAGCGCGCCTGTGGCGAGGTCGGCGAGCCAGAGCAGGCGCAAACCATGTTCGCTGGCCAGCTTCTCTGCCATGTCGAGCGCCTGCGCCATCTCCGCTGGGAGCGCGCTCACCCGCGCCAGCGCCTCGCGCGGATGGACCCGTAGCGCCGCGAAGTCGTTCGCACTGTCCCAGAATGCCGCATGGCTGGCGCCGTCGAGCGTCAACAGCGGCGCAACCTCGGCCCCACGCAGCGCCGTATGGATCTCGGTGATAGCGCGCATCACCACCGCCTCGTCGCCTGGCACGCGGATGGCGAGCAGCGCGCGGCGCTCGTGGCCTGGGATGAGGCGCGCCAACTCTGGCAACGCGGCGACGTGCAGCGCGGTGATGGCTGAGGGGCGCACGGCCAGCGCATTGACCGCCCGCGCCGCCGCGAGCAATTGCTGCGGCCCCGGCGCGGCGGCGAGGATGGTGGCCTCAGACTCAGGTTGCGGTGTCAGCTTGAAGCTAGCCTCGGCGATGATGCAGAGCGTGCCGAGCGAGCCGATGTACAGGCGCGTCATGCCATACCCAGTCGCGTTCTTGACGACTGCGCCGCCAGCGGTCAGCGGCTGCCCGGCGGCGTCGAAGACGCGCATGCCCAGCGCCAGATCGCGCGGGGCGCCGTAGAGACTACGCCGCAGCCCGACGAGGCCAGTGGCGAGGGTTCCGCCGATGGTGGCGCGCGCTGGCAGCGGCGGATCGAGCGGGAGCGTCTGGCGCTGCTCGGTGAGCGTGCGGTTGAGGTCGGCATGCGTCATCCCCGCCTCGACGGTGATGGTGAGATCAGCGGGATCATAGGCGACGACGCGAGTGAGGCGCTCCAGGCTCACCACCAGATCGAGGCGCGACGGCGGATAGCCCAGCGCCATGCGCGAGCCAGCGCCCCACGGCGCGAGCGCGGCGCCAGCCTCAGCCGCGAGCGTCAGCGCCGTCGCCAGCGCGGCCTGCTCGGTCGGGCGCGCCACCACGATCGGCGTCCGTCCCTGGATGGCATACGCGGCGCACGGCGCGCCAGTTAACGTCTGCTCGCCGTCCAACTCGCGCGTCAGCCGCGCAGCCAGCGCCTGCCGCGCCTGCTCACTCAGCCCATCAGTCTGATTGGACATATCACATCCTCATCAGTACATGCCGAGGTCGCAGCGACTCATGAGATGAACTCGACTGCTTGATCGTCAGTGAAATCCTCTTCACTCCAGCCACGCAGATGGTTTCCAAGGGCGATATACTCTACATTCGGATGATGCGTGCTGCTTGATGGGAGGCGCATTGTCGGGGCTAGTCGGCCCTTGAATTGTTCATACCCAGCTATCAATCGCTGGTCCGCAAGACGCTGTATCTCACGAAGATTCAGGGCAACCCGAAACGTGCCGCTCTCTGGATGCGAAGTCAGAATGCCACGATCATAGGCTTTATGATGAAGCGCACAAAGAGCAATGCCGTTGCTGATCACGTCGCGGCTGTCTGGATGAGCCACCGGAACGATATGCGCTGCTTCGACAAGCTCCATTTGCAGTGAACACATCGCGCAAGCATTATTATAGGCCGTCAGGACACGCTTTCTAAACTGGGCGCTCCGAATCTTTGCCCGAACAGCGCGGATGACCTCGCGCCGAGGTTCAGCGACGGCCTCAAGCGCAGCAGTATCGTCAGTTTGTTCGTCTACTGCGGTATCAATGACATCTATCTCATTTGGCTGTGTTCCGATTGCATGCAGTGTGGCCAAATCTTGAATGTAGGTCGCCAACATGTCCGGGCGGATTGCGAATGCGATCTCGCCGTTACCTTTGTTATAGGGAACTATCCCGCGCTCTGCCGCCTTTTCCAGAACGTCCTCACTGATTTGAATCGATGGCGAAGCACTGACTTTGCCCGCATGCTTAGAGGCGTCAAAGCCAGCAAACACTCCAGAAACACCCCACCAACCAAGCAGCAACGTCTTGGCGCCACTTGCGACGGTAATGTGAGTCACGCCAGTTATCTGGACACGGTACTCTTGTCGCGGTCTACGAGCGCCGCCTCCATGCGTCAAGTTCCAGATGTAGATCGTAAGCGGAAACGATGCATCATCGCGCTGCATGATGATGTGCAACGGATTACTGCCAATCGGCGCGGTGTAGAGAACGTTCCAGCCACTAGCCTGAATTGCGCCGACGACCAGGTCAAAGAGTTCGCTTTTGACTTTGCGCCTGGGCGGATTATTCATGGATCATCTCCGCTGGCCAGAGGTCGGGTTTTCGGACATGGGCGGCTGGTACGCCGCTCGCATTTAATTGTTGCTGATTATCACCATCGTCCGCATCAACCCTTGGCGTCTCAGAGAATCGCAGGTAGCTTCCGGCAAGATAATCTTCACTTAGCTCGAATGCGAGCCATGCGCGCGCGCAAGCGTCTGCAACAAATCCGGTCGTGTTGGACCCTGCAAAGGGATCAACAACCAGATCGCCTTCATTGGTCAGGAACTTGATGAAGAACTGCGCGAACCCCTGAGGGAAGCGCGCAGGATGGGGCTTGATTCCCTGTTGCTTGCAGCGGCGAAGGTATGCGCTATTCGACTCAGTGTTGGCGAGTGTGAGCAGGTGAGAGAGTTCATCAGGCCCGTCTGCGACGATATTTGGTGGGATGGCGCCACTGTTATTCTTCTGGAAGTTGTCAGAAATGTCATGTCCACTTGGACGCAGCTTCGCCTTATACCCGCTGCGTAGGAGCTGCTCCATGCTTTCGCTGTATGGTTGTAAAACACGCCGGTTATCGGCTTTAGGGTTCTCAGTCTTAGACAGCCACCAGACGACATTGACGGAATCTTTGACCCGGACACGCCTTACATTGACCCACTCAGCAGGAGCAGGAAGTCTGGAGGGGTTGTAGTGGTAAAACTCCTGCGCAAGAAAGAATCCGCCCTCTTTGCACAAGCGTAACAACAATTCGTATTGGTAGAGGCTCCGCGTCGGATGGCCGGGGAGATATGCGCCACCCAGGTCAACGACGAACGAGCCATCATTCGTGAGAATCCGCTTGATTTGCTGAGCGAACGGCATGAACCAGTCTACATATTGCTCTGAGCTTTGATTGCCATATTCCTTCTTCCGTGTGAGGGCAAACGGCGGCGAGGTCAAGACCAGATTCACGCTGGCGTCAGGGAGCAGAGCGAGGAGTTCCAGACTGTCGCCGAGATACGCCGCTCCGCGCTTCCCCGTGTAATAGGGCGCATGGCCTGACAG
>JAICSR010000517.1 GCA_025936795.1 Ktedonobacterales bacterium
CGCGCCTTGTTGTGGCTGAAGCCAAGATTGAACCAGGCGCTGAAGTTCGCCGGAGCCAGGCGCGTGGCGCGCTCGAAGAGCGGAACCGCGTCAGCATAACGTTTCTGTGCGATCAGAGCCTTGCCGCGCTCCAGCAGGTCGGCGGCGCTCTCGCTGGGCTGTGGCGCGACCGGCGCAGGAGCCTCACCCGCAGGCGTGAGCGCGAGCGTATGCAGCAGGCGGCGGACGGCCTCGTCGGTGGGGTAGGGCCGATAGCCGCTGGCCTCGATGCGCTTGAAATCGTGCAAGAAGAGCCAGCCGTTCTCCGGGCTGAAGTCGTCGCGCGCGATGGGGCCAGCGGTGACGGGCAGCAGCAGGCGCGATGGGTCGCGGTCGAGCAGTTCGTAGGCCCAGCCGATCTCGCGGCGCACCCAGCGCGAGGCGAAGGCGGCCTTCGAGAGGATCAGGATCACGACCGGGCGGCTGCCCAGCTCGCGCTGGATTACCTCCATCAGTTGGCCCGACCCCATGTTATGATCGTCGTACCAGACCTCGGCTCCCGCGCCACGCAGCCCTTCGACCACCGCGCGGCAGAAGGCGTCATCCTCGTGGCTGTGGCTGACAAACACCTGCATCTGCGCCATGACGCCTATCCCCTTCCCACTTGCGGCTGCACACATCGGCGGCGGTTCGCTCTGGGCATTCTATCATGGCGGGGCGTGGCGCTGGGAATCTAGCTGGGAATCCAAAGGTATAGCCAGTTGCGCCCTCCGCGAGGCGATGGTATCATGACATGGAAGTGCTATGCTGAAGCGATGCGCCCTGGTGGCGCGTCCATAGTCAGTGACGGCGCCCGTACAAGCAACCCTGTCAGCCCGTCTGAGCGCGCAGAAATCGAGGTCGGCTCCGTGAGCATTCTGTCACCGTACCGGGTATACCTCCAGATCGTTCAAGTCATCGTCGCCATTGCGCTGACCATCGCCATTCTGCTGCAAGCGCGCGGCGCCGGTCTGGGAAGTGTCTTCGGCGGCACCGGCGCTGTGTTCAAGACACGGCGCGGCATAGACAAAATGCTCTTCCGCACGACGATTGTGCTGGCGGCGCTGTTCGGCGCGCTCTCGCTGTTCGTCGCCGCGATTCCCGAGGGGTCGTAGGCTCCCGCGCCGCCACGGCTGCCCGCTAGGGGTGGGCTGCGTGATGGCCTGGCGCTCGCACATTAGACAATTGAAACTCGCAGCAACGCGCTAGCCAGGCGCGCGATGGGTTAGGTCGCAGATCGCCTGAGCATGTGATGCGTCGGCGCCCCACTGCGGCGACGAGGCCGCAAGCTCTCGGGGCGACGCCTGTGGCCACGACCATCAGACCATAGCCTGAGCCGAGCGACGAGGCCCGACTTCTCCGAGAGGTCGGGCTTTCTTTATGCCCAGGGCGCGCTCAGGCGCACACTAGCGTGTGAAGTAGCGCGCGTTGATCTGGATGTACTCGTTCCACTCGGCGGGAACCGTCGCCTCCTCGAAGATCGCATCAACGGGGCAGGCTGGCTCACAGGCGCCACAGTCTATGCAGACATCCGGGTCAATGTAATACTGCTCATCTTCTTCACGCGCGTGGATGCAGTCCACCGGGCAGACATCCACACACGAGGCGTCTTTGACGCCGACACAGGGCTGACAGATGACATAGGTCATGGGGCGCTGTCCTTAAAAATAGTATCTCCCGCTCATCACGCGCATCATGCTCATCACTCTGCGGCGCACGCAGTTTGCGCGCCGCGGGGGTCGCGGGAGGCGCCTGAGTGCGCGGGCAGGTGTTAAAAGCCCAGGCGTAGGTCATCATAGCTTCTGCGAGCAGACTCGTCAAAAATCGAAGCGCGAAACCAGGAAATCATCAGCATGCGCCTGGCGTCCATCGCCGCAGGGGTGGTTGAGGCGGCAAGGGCATGTTGAAGCGATTGAGCAATCAGTGAGTGTGCGCCGTCCGTTCAGCGAGCGGCGCCTGAGCGTCGAGGCTATCCCCATCGGAACCGAGGTCGCAGGTGAGCGGCCTTGGCGGTGGACATAGGTAGCCCGGCGCGTGAGTTGCGCCACACGTTGGCGCGCGTCCCCCGCTGATCGCAGCGGCTAAGGAGACAAGACACATGGCCATTCGTGAGGCGACACTCGCCGGTCTGGGCCGCGAGCAGCTGCTCGCGCTGCACTACCAGATGTCGCTCATCCGGCAGTTCGAGGAGAAGGCCGCCGAGGCGTACACCCTCGGCAAGATCGGCGGCTTCCTCCACCTGTATATCGGTCAGGAGGCGAACGGCGTGGGAGCCATCTCGGCGCTGCGCCCGACCGATTACGTCATCAGCAGCTATCGCGAGCATGGTCATGCCATCGCCAAGGGCATCGAGCCAAAGGCCGTCATGGCCGAGCTGTATGGCAAAGTGACCGGCACCAGCCGCGGCAAGGGCGGCTCGATGCACATGTACAGCGCCGAG
>JAICSR010000259.1 GCA_025936795.1 Ktedonobacterales bacterium
GAGCGCCGCGCGACCAGCCGCGCTCGCCCAGAAGCTGGCGCTGGGCGACTGCGTGGGCGAGACAGCGCCGACGATGGTGTCAGCCTGGCCATCGCTATGCACGATGTGCAGCGCGCCCGTCAGGCTATCCACATAGGCGATGCGCGCGCCGCCATTGGTTGCGGTGGTCAGCGGCGAGACGCGCCATGCGCTGACGTGCGCTTCAGCGGCGGTGAGGCGCTGCGGCGTTCCTGGCGCGCCAGCCGTGCTATTTGGCGCATACTCCGCCACGCTCCAGAGGGCGCCGCCATTCAGGAAGACCAGGCGCGGGCCAGCGGAGAGCGGCAGATCGAATGAGCCGGGGCCGCCAATCGTGTTGGTCTGTTGCTGGCTAGCGGTCTGCGCGCCGAATGGGAAAAGACCCTGCCTGAAGAGCAGGGCCGCGCCGAGGGAGATCGTCAGCAGCGCCGCCAGTGGGACAAGCGCACGCAGATAGAGCGGTACGCGGCGCGATGCGACGCGGCCAGGGGGCGAGTCGGCGGTTTCGCGCTCCGTCTCGCGCTCCAGTTCGCGCGCAAGCGCGGCGAACGCGGGCGACTCGAAGATGCGCTGGCGCAACTGGTCCGATGGTTCGACAGGCGCCATGGTGGTCAGCAGCTGGTCGTTGCGGCGGTACTCTTCGGCGAGAGCCTGACAGCGCGCGCACTGCTCGATGTGCGCGCCCACATCCTTCCGAAGCTGCGGGTCGAGGGCATCATCGAGATAGGCGCTGAGATAACCCTCGGCCCACTCGCATGTCATTTCTTGCCGCCTCCTGCCTGTTCCAGCGAGTTATAGTGCTCGCGGAACGAGTGCCGCGCTCTGGAGAGGTACATCTTGACGCCGCTCTCCGCGATGTTGAGTGTCGATGCGATCTCGGCGTAGGAGAAGCCTTCCTGCGTATAGAGCAGCAGGGCCGCCCGATAGTGGCGCGGCATGCGGCGCAACGCCGCGTGTACCAACTCCGATGTGCCGATGGTCTCCTGCGGGTCTGCGCTCTCGACGTCGGCTGGCTCATGGTCCAGGTCTTGCCAGGGCATCCAGGCGATGAGCTTGCGACGGCGTAGCGCGTCATACGACGTGTTGGTGGCGATGCGATAGAGCCACGCAGAGAGCTTCAGGTTGGCGTCCATCCGTGGCAATGCCCGGAACGCCTTGAGGAAGGTATCCTGCGTGAGATCGTCCGCCTGCTCACGGCTGCCGACCAGATGATAGATGTAGTTGTAGATCGGCGTTTTGTACTCGTCGTAGATCCGCTCGAACGACCACGCCTGCTGCAATGATTCCGCTTTGGCCATCCGCGCCCGCCCCTTTGCCGTCTCCGAGGGGAGTCCGGTCGTTTCGCTGGCGGGGGCATAGTCCGAAGCCGCAGGCACGACGGTCAGGTCCATACTCCGGCCCCTCCCCTCGCCGGGTCCTGTCCTGTTGGCAGCGCGGCTCTGGTCGCGATCATTCTTCATCGGTGTATGTCATCAGAGCGTCTGTCAAGTGGAACGGACTCAAGAAACGGCGGTAACGCTCACATCGGAACACAAGGCCGCCAACATCCCGGTGGTGGCGTCGCCATGCTACCATACCCCTCGCCGTTGGGCAAAACAGGTATACCAGCTTTCCTATCCCTGAGCTTGAGCCGGACCAGCGAAGCAAGCGGCAGGTAAAGCCCGCGCATGCCCCGCGACGCCCATCAGCACGGCGCCCGTAGCCCACACCACGGTCCTGCGACAAATGGGCCAGCAAGCGACCGCGCCGCCAGGAGTCCTGTTTGCATGCGACGCCGCCGATTGGTGAGGTTCGCCAGGCGCAGCGCATATATAATAGGTAGGTCGGTATCTGGAGTGGGCGTGGAGGCGGCAATGCGGGATGGTTCACGAGGCAATGCGATACGACGGCGCAGGCTATCAGGTGGCTGCCTCGCCTGCCTGCTCGCTGCGCTGGCGTTCGGACTCTTCAGCGCGTTTGCGGGGCTTTCGGTCTCAGGGCATGATCCGCGTCTGCTCTGGTATCAGGCGCAGCGCGTTGACACGCTGGAGGCGACCTATACCCTGCTCTCCGGTGATCGCACGCTGCCACTCCCCGCGCAGGTTGTGACCAATGCTCGCCCAGTGCAGGCGCTCTACAACGCCGCGTTTGCGCTGCCCGCCGAGGACTTGTTCGCGCATGAAGGGTGTACGCTGGGAATACCTCTCGCCTATCATCTGGCCTTCGCACGCGGCAAGGAAATCGTCGCCCTCGTTGACGTTGATCTCTCTGGGTGCGGCAGTGTCTCGCTGGCGGGCATCGCCACACGGCAGGTCACCCAGCCATTCATGCAGATGATCGCCAGCACACTGCATGAGCCGGTGGCGACGCTTGAACAGCCAGGCGCCTACCCGTTGCCTTCTCCAGCCCCGACCTATCCGATGATGATGCTGACGGTGCATCGCGTGGGCGAGACGCCGACCACGCCCGTCACGACACTCTCCGTCGTCATCACCGACCCAGCCGTCGTCTTCGCGCTGGATAACGACGTAACGCAATACTCGGCGTTGGGCGGGCCGCAGCCGCCGCCATCAGGCGCCTGCCCGCCCAATAACGGCGTGCTCTATCGGCTCAGCTTCTATCAGGATGGCGTGAACTTCGCCGTCAAGGACATCGAGGCGACCGGCTGCCAACTCATCTATACGCACGATGGCTTCCCACCCATCTATCACATCAGCACGCCCGCCTTCTGGGATGCGCTGGCAAGCGCGCTCGGCGTGCCAGTGGCCAGCCTGGGCGTTGGCCCCATCGCGCCCTACTGGACGACCCCGCCGACGATTCCAGCGAGTCCACCGCGCTAGCTCAGCGCGCCGCCACTCCAGCAGTAATCAGCCGCCGTAAGGGAGAATAGACATGAGGCTGCGCGCAAGACAATGAGAGAGGAGCAACCGGTGTCTGAATGGGTTGTACGCGCAGGAACTGCAACACCCGCGTTCCTGATGAAAGCTTATCGACGCCATGTAGGGGCGCCAAACATCTACGGGTTTTCTGTCCAATATGCGCCAGGGAAGTCTATTGATGAACTGGCGCAGGCGGGACAATTTCCACATGCAAGCATCAGTTATGCGCTCGATAGTAATCTAGCCGCCGCTCTGTTGCCACTAACCTATGGTATCAACCTGGTGCGAACGCCTGGAGTGGGCTATCACACGACCTTCGTCGTGCTGTATGATACGACTGGACAGATGCTCAAGCAGCTACCATACGAGGCCGCCCAAGCCTTGTCAGCGACTTTTCAGCAGGCCAAGAATCCACATCGCATCAAGAAGTAATGGCAGAGGAGCGGTCGAGATGAAGCGAATCGGGGTGGACTTCAATACGCTTACCAGCGAGCCTATTGGGTTGATCAAAATCGCCAGCCCCGAAGAGATGGCTGAAGACGCGGATAGCGAACTAGCATTATTAGAGCAGGGCGAGCGAGTTGTCCTCTGGGAGCCGGGCCTGGAAGCAGAGGGAACTATTCTGTTGGAAGATGGCTGGATTCTGGCGCGTCCTGATCCGACCACCTACGTTGATACACCGCTCGACGAAAGATACCTGCAGGAACTGCCACCTGCTCTGCGATAGCGCGACCGCTGAGTGTCGCCTGCTCCTCGGCGCTGGGCTACGCATCCTTGCCCATCAGCGCTGGTTGTGCCGCTCAGCGCGCGTGTGCTATGATGCTCACGACAGTTGAATAGCGCGGCGGGCGGCGCAGAACGCCCTGGCTCATCCAGACGGGTGGAGGGAACGGCCCTGAGACACCCAGCAACCAGCGCGCGGCGTGGCGAGGTCATGCGGCGCGACCAGGTGCTAACTCCGGCAGAGAAGCGACACCTTCTCTGAGAGATGAGCGCATCCGAGCGGTCGGCCCTGCTCCAGCGTCATCTGGCGCGGTGCGAGCGGGCGACGCCAACTGCGCCGATGTGGCTTCTCTCCCCCGGAGAGGAGCCTTTTTTGTTGCTCACTCTCAGGCAATCAATTCGCCTGCTCCCCTCTCTCGCCGCAGCGGGGGAGGGGCCGGGGGAGGGGGCCGCGCAGCAGACAGCGACAAAGGGAGCAGATGTGGCGATAACTGTGGTGGGGTCCGTCGGACTCGATAGCGTCGAGACGCCATTTGGCACGGTGGAGGATGCGCTGGGCGGCGCGGTCTCGTACTTCGCGCTGG
This sequence comes from Ktedonobacterales bacterium, assembly GCA_025936795.1. Lineage (GTDB taxonomy): Bacteria > Chloroflexota > Ktedonobacteria > Ktedonobacterales > JADMIN01 > JAKAIY01. The sequence continues at coordinate 4,184 of JAICSR010000259.1, forward strand.
CCGCCGCGCACTATGACCAGGTGAATGTGGTTGCGGTGGTCGGCGACGACTTCCCCGCCCAGTATCGCCAGCAGCTCGACGCGCGACGCATCCGGCTGGAGGGCATGCAGACCGTCGCGGGCAAGACATTCCGCTGGGGTGGGCGCTATCACCTCGACATGAACGCCCGCGACACGCTCTTCACCGATCTGGGCGTCTTTGGCGACTTCGCGCCCAGCATCCCGCAGGTCTATAGCGGCGCCGAGATTGTCTTCCTCGCCAACATCCAGCCAGAGCTGCAGCTCGACGTGCTGCGCCAGGCAGGTGAGGGCGCCAGGCTGCGCGCGCTCGATACCATGAACCTGTGGATCGACATCGCCCGCGATGCGCTGACTGAGGTGATGCGTCGGGTAGATGTCGTCATCATCGCCGAGGAGGAGGCTCGCCAGTATACCGGCGAGGCCAGCCTGCGCCGCGCCGTGAAGACGATCCTGGCGCTGGGGCCGAGCCGCCTCGTCATCAAGCAGGGGTCATATGGCGCGCTGCTCTTCGACGCCGATGGCGGCTACTTCGCCGCGCCTGCCTATCCGCTCGATGAGGTGCGCGACCCCACTGGCGCGGGCGACTCGTTCGCGGGGGGCTTCCTCGGCTATCTCTCGCAGCGGCTGAGCGCCAACGGCGCGCTGACGGCGAATGACTACCAGCGCGCGTTGGTGCATGGCAACATCATGGGGGCCTTCACCTGCGAAGATTTCAGTGTGCGACGCCTGCTGTCGCTGACGCCCGATGAGATCGCGGCGCGCTACCAGGAGTTCGTGCGCTTCACCCATTTCGAGGGGAGCTGGCGCAACGGCGAGAGTTGATGCAGTCTTGTTGAAACCTGGCGGCCTGATGGGCGCTCTCAATAGTGAGCGACGAGCTGGCGAATGAATTCGCGCGTGGCGGGCCTGCGGGCCGCGAAGTCCGCCTGCGCGGACTGGGATCAGGATCGGCATGGACCCGCGCAGGCGGGTCGTGTGGCGGCGTGAGCCGCCTTGAGGCGCGGTTTCAACCGCCAGCGACACGTGACATCCCTGGCCGGACGCGCGGAAACGCCGTGGACGTCGGCGCCGTGACCCTCGCTTTTGCACGCGCCTGGAGGAGCGCAGAGCGAGGCACCCGGCGACCCCACGCACACCATCTGGGGCGACCCACGATGCCCGCGCGACGCCTGACGACGATAGAGACACGAGCGACAACTCGCCATCCAGTGGCCTGGCCAACCGGCGGCCTGCGCTGGATGATGATACGAAACGTAGAGAATTGCGGGAGCAGTGGCGTCACATGCGCCGATGCTCCGTTCTTCCCCGGCGCAGAGCCGGGAGGAGAGAAATACAGCTATGACTACGACTACAGCGGGCATCGCGGGGGATGTGAAAGACCTCGCGCTGGCCTCGCATGGCAAGGCGCGCATCACCTGGGCGGCCAAAGATATGCCCGTGCTGGAGCTGATTCGCCAGCGCTTCGAGCGCGAGCAACCGCTCAAGGGCCTGCGCATCTCGGCCTGCCTGCATGTGACGACTGAGACGGCCAACCTGGCGATCACGCTCAAGGCGGCGGGCGCTGACCTCGTGCTCTGCGCCAGCAATCCGCTCTCGACCCAGGACGA
>JAICSR010000402.1 GCA_025936795.1 Ktedonobacterales bacterium
CTGCGCATGGCGCTGGTCACGGTGGCGAATGGCGGGCGAGAGGCGAGCACGCGCTTCCATACGCTGCGCATCATGCCACGCCGCAGCCTGCACCATGTCCAACTGGATACCGGGCGCACCCACCAGATCCGCGTCCATTTGGCCCCGCTGCATCATCCCGTCGTCGGCGACCTCACCTATGGCCGTCCACAGGCGCCGATGCCGCCGCGCCAGTTTCTGCACGCCGCCCATCTGGAGTTTCGCCACCCCATCACCGACGCCTGGCTAGTCTTCGATGCGCCGCTGCCCGACGACCTGGCTGAGTTCCTCCAGCTCCTCGAAGGATAGGCCGTCGCGCTATCGGCGGTGGACCTGCTGGCGCGAGGCGAGGGGAAAACGGAGCCTGCTCCCCTCTCCCACAGGGAGAGGGGCTGGGGGTGAGGTCTGGCGCCAACGACCGCGCCTCGGCGCAAGTACCATCGCGCAGTACGACATCAGGGCTGCGGCGGTACGTCAACTACTGCGCACGCCTGCTCTTCTCTTGACTTTTCACTCCCTGCAACGTATATTTCCATGGCTGCGGATGGCATACCCCCCACCCGTATGCGCGGATCGTTCCGATACGCTGGACCGCCTCCTCGTTCTCGCGCCATTGCGCGCGGGTACGCGGTTGCCACGATGATGTGGAGAGCCGTTTGGGTAGGGAGTCTGGCGACACGAAGGGACTGTTATGAGTACTGGCTGTGACCTTCACACCTACTACGACTATCTCAGTTGGTACATCGCCTGTTTCCACACAGGTGAGAGCTAGCGACCCATGTCGCTCTCTAAGGAGTCGCCCGTGTTCGGACCCCACCTCATCATTGATGGTTCGCGCTGCAATACCCAAAAGCTCGCTGATCGCATCCTCGTCGAGCAAGTTCTCAACGACTACCCCGCCGCCATTGGCATGACCAAAATCGGCGGCCCCTACATGTTCGAGTATCAGGCCCCCGACCCTGCATACTCTGGCGTCTCTGGCCTCGTCGTGATCGCCGAGAGCCACATCGCCATTCACACCTTCCCCGAACTCGACTACTTCACGATGGACATCTTCTCGTGCAAGAATTTTGATCACGAGAAAGCCATCGCCTACATCAAAGACGCCTTCGATGTCGAGGAGATGGACCGCATGCTGGTGCAGCGCGGTCTCTCGTTCAAGGGGCCGCACCACGGCGCCAACGGCGCGACCGACGAGTTGATCGCCGCCGCCGAAGCGCGTCTGGCCTCCGGGGTCATCAGCAAAGAGCCAGCTCTGCCCGACCAGCCAGCGACGCTTGCCGGTGATCGCGACGCCGCGCTGGCCCGCCGCGCTGGCGAGGCGCAATCCGCGCCGCAGGGCGAAGGACGCATGCTCTGGCCGCAATATGGCGTCACGCCCGATGTGGGCAGCTATGGGACAGCCGCCACTGAGACGCCCCGCCAGCAGGCTGCCGCTGGCGAGCCAGGTGGGCGCGGAGGCGCTGCCGTTGTAGCGCTGGGCCACGCAGGTGAGACGGTGACGCTGGCCGATGGCCGTACATTGACGGCGACCGAGCCTGCGCTGGTCAACCCGACCGCCTCTATCAGCGGCCTGCTCGACAAGTTGACGGCAGGCGCTGGGCAAGGCCGTGCGCTGGGCCGTGCGCTGAGTGTCTGGGAGCGGCTGGCAAGGGCGGACGCGACGACCATTGCGCTGACGCTGGCCGAGCCAGTCATCGCCGCTGGGCTGCGCGAGACGCTGGTCTATGCGGTCGAGCATCGCTATGTGGATGTCATCGTGGCGAGCGCCGACGACCTGCTCGCCGACCTCTATGAGTCGCTCGGTGAGGCGCACTACGCCGACGACACGGGCGTGATCGCCAGCGATGAGGGGCGCGCGCGAACGCTCGCCTTCGTCAGCGACTTCCTCACGAGCGCCAAAGCGGCCAGCGTCACGACGGGCGCCGCGCTGTGGAAGGCGCTGGGCGAGGCGCTGCCATCACGCGCGCCACGCAAGGGGCTGTTGCAGGCGGCGGCGAGCTTCGGCGTTGCGCTCTTCACGCCGGACTTGAGCGCCAGCGCCGTCGGCTCCGCGCTGCTGGCTGCGCACGCGCAGGGCGTTACCCTCGCGCTCGACCCCAGCGGCGACCTCGCCACGCTGGCGCGGCTGCTTGGCGAGCGGCCACAGCTGGGTGTCATCCGCATCGGCGCAGGGCTGGAGGACAGCCTGCTGTTCCAGGCGCGCGACGCCGCGCCGATCTTCGGCGCGCAGCGACCCACGCTCAGCGGTAGTGTGACACTCGGCGCCAGCGCGCAGACGCACTCAGAGCAGCCAGCGCAGTCCGTCTGCGTGGCGACCGACGCCTCGCTGGCGGCGCCGTTGCTGGTGACGGGACTTGCCCAGCGCATCCCTGGCGTGCGGCATGTCTCACAACCCGACGCCCGGCGCGAGGCCGAGCCTGCGCTGGCATAGCGCGCCCTGGCAGCGCGCATATGCGAACGCCCCGCTTCCGATATCGGGAGCGGGGCGTTCGCATGTCATTGGGTGGCTGGCGCTCAGGCTGGGGTGATGACGCATGGCAGCGCATGCCGCAGCAGCTCATCGCGATAGTGTTCGGCCAGCTCACGCGGGCAGACCGCGACGACCGCCGCGCCTGTCGCGTGCGCGTCGCATAGGATGCGCTGGGCGCGCTCGGCGCCCACCATCGCCGTCAGCGTGGCGCGCCAGCCGAGTGGCCAGCACAGACGCACAGGCGCATGGGCGTCATCTACCTGGAGCACGACATGGTAGAGAGGAATGAGGCGCAACGCGAGTGAAACCTCATCGCTGGTTCGCTCACGCGGCGCGCAAAGTGTCCACGAAGCGTCATTGCCGCGCACAGATGTGCGCCAGTTGAACCACGGTACGCGCATGTGGCGCCCCTCCCCATGATAGCCGCCACGCGCGTCGGTTCACCGTGTCGGCGTCCTCGCGCTGCGTGACTATCCTCTCAGACGGAGAGCGACGACATTGCGCCACACTCGCGCGGAAAAGGTGATGCCCTCAGCGCATGCGCCGCCGCTGAACCAGCGCAGTGTGGCGCCATCGTTGCGTCTTGCTCTTGCGCGCCCGCGCGGCGCTGTGTTGTGCGTTGAGCGAGGAGTGTGCAGATGCAGCCGGCAAGCGCAGGGACGCCGCTCTTCGGCGACGAACACTACACCATCACCCCCGATGCGCGCGAGTCGGCGCGCGACGCTGGCCTGCGCTATGTCACCGACAGCATGCCAGGCATTCGGCGCAAGCGCGCGGGCAAGGGCTTCAGCTACTATGCGCCAGATGGCCAGCGCATCACCGACGTGCGCGAGGTCGCCCGCATCAACCATCTTGGTATACCGCCCGCCTGGAAGGAGGTGTGGATTTGCCCTAGCCCGCGCGGCCACCTCCAGGCGACGGGACGCGATGCGAAGGGGCGCAAGCAGTATCGCTATCACGAGCGGTGGGCCAGAGCGCGCGATGAGGTCAAATACGAGCGGATGGTCGCATTTGGCGAGGCGCTGCCGACGATTCGTGAGCAGGTGGCGCGTGACCTGGCACGCAAGGGGCTGCCGCGCGAGAAGGCGCTCGCGACGGTGGTGGCGCTGCTCGATGATACGCTGGCGCGCGTTGGCAACGAGGAGTACGCCCGCGAAAACGACTCCTTCGGCCTGACAAC
>JAICSR010000064.1 GCA_025936795.1 Ktedonobacterales bacterium
CGCGCAGATCATTCCGAGCGGCAGCGACGCTTCTCCGGCCGTCAGGCCGCGTGCGCGTACTTCGGCCTTTCAAGGCCGAGAGCGTCATTACCAGCGGCGGCCAGCGGGGCGGCGTGGGCCTCCGCGCGCGGGCGGCTCATCGTCCCAGTCGTCGGCTGGCTCGTCGTCATAGCCGCCATCATCATCATCATCGTCATAGGCGTCATAGTCGCCCGTGTAGCCACGCTCGTCGTAGTCGTCGTCCTCATCGTCCGCAGCCGCGCCGTCCGCCCAGAGGCCACCGACAGCCGCATGTTTGCCCGATGCCTCGGCGAGACGCGCATTGCGCGCTTTGGCGTGGATGGGCAGCTCATCCTCCGCCGTGCCATCGCGCAGGCCGGGCGTCACCAGCAGCATCAGCGCGATCAACACCAGGCCCACGCCCGCGACGCCAAAGAGCAGGCTGAGCGGCAGGCCGGGGAAGAGGCTGTGTCCGCTGATGCGCAGGCGACTGGAGCCAACATAGAAGACGGTGAAGAGCAGCGCGCCGCCGAGGCTGGCCAGCGCCATGAGGAAGCTCTCCGCCGCGCTGATGGCCCGCCGCTCGGCGCCGTCGCGTCCCGCGCGTAGCGCCTGCCGCGCGCCCGTCACGGCCAGCGCGTTCGCCACGCCCATGCCCAGCGCCGCAAGGAAGGCAAGCTGCGCGAGCGGCGCCACGCCGAAGATCGCCAGCGCAAACCCCGTCAGCGCCAGACCTACCAGCGTCAGACGCGGCCCCATCCTGCTGAATGGCCCCATGCTGGCTAGCAGCGCACCCAGCGCCAGACCGCCGCCCTCCAGCGCCGCGATGACGCCGAGGTAGAGCGCAGGTAGGTTGAGCCGGTCGCCGAGATAGAAGACCTCCAGCGCGGTCAGCCCGCCGCCCACCAGCGCCAGCGCCAGCAACGCCAGCAACGCCGTCGCGCTCGATTTGCGTCCGCCCGCCAGCCCCAGCCCCACACGAATGTCGCCCATCGCCTGCGCAGCGCTGGCTGGCCCCTGCTGATACCACTCTGGCAGCGCCAGCTCGCGCTGCTCCTGGCTGAGCGGCTGCGCGCTCAGATCGTCCGCGTCGTCGCCAGCCGTTGCGGCGCCACTCTCGGTGTCAGCTCGGGCGGCGCGCAGCAGGTCGTCGCGCGTGGCCGCGTCGGGCGCCACGGCAGCGGGGGTGGCCTGCAAGAAACCACGTTGCTTTTCGGGCAGCGCATCGAGGAAGCCATCGGAGTTGCCCGCCAGCAGGAAGAGCAGCGCCGCGCCCAGCCCCACCAGGATGATGCGGTCGCCGAGCAACAGGAAGAGCACCGAGCCGAGCAGCGGCCCGATCACCGCCGCGACCGCCGCGCCAACGTAGAGGTCATTCGCCACCAGTTCCGTCTCACCGGGAGCGAGGCAGACGCGCATGGCCGCGACGCGCAGCGATTGGCGCAGACGCCCGCTCATGCTGATGACGAAGATCAGCAGGTAGAGCAGTGGATAGATCGTCAGGAAGTGCATCGCCACGATACCGAGCGCCGCGACAACCCGCACGCGACCAATCCACGCGAGCAGGCGCCCCGGCTCGCGCACATTCTCGAAGGAGGCGCCGAGCGGGCCAGCCAGCAGCCACGGCAGGCCGAGCGCCACCACAGCGGCCAGCACAGCGAAGGGCGACGCGGTGAGGTAGGCCAGCCAGATGATGACGCCGACGCTCAGCGCGCCCTCACCCAGCAGTGAGGCCACCTCGCCGCGCCAGAGATGCCCCGCGTTGCCGTCATGAAAGAGCGCGAATCCGTTGCGCTGGCGGTGAATCGCCTCCATATGCGCGGACGTCATCGTCCCGGCGCCACTCGCGCCGAAGGGGTCGGCGTTCCAGCGACCAGAAGCGTCCGGCGGCAGGCCACGCGGGCCAGCCGGGCGCGCGGTTGCGTTGTAGGGCCGATAGACACTGGAGGCATTGCCGACATGGCCAGCGCCTGAGCGGTCGGGGTCGTAGGGTGGGCGCGGGCGCGCGCCTGAGGCGCCGGGACGCATGGTGGGTTGCTGCGGAGCTTGCCAGCGCGGCGCGCCAGAGGGATTGCCGCCGGGATTGCCGCCGGGATTGCCGCCGGCGCCACGCCAACGCGGGCCACCTGGCTCGCGCGGTGGATAGTCACCCGGCATGCGCGTCTCCTCGCAACAGTCGCCATCCCAGCGCAGGCCGCCCAGCTCGCGCCACCCGGACACCGGGCAGTATAGGGCTGGCCTGCGCAGAGTGTCAATGACGCTGGCCCGAAGGGGTTCGCCAACAACCGAGGATTGACGCGGCGCCGTCCGGCGGGTAAACCCGCAGCTACGTGGCCCTGCGGGCCGCAAAGGCCGCCTGCGCGGCCTGGGACGCGAACTCGTATCCCAGCCTGCGGAGGCAGGCTTCGCGGCGACCCGCAGGGCGCCCATAGGCGCGGCTTCAGCCGCCAGCCCAGCTTTCTACTCTGCTGGCTTTCTGTTATGCTGCGACGTGCGAGGAGGGAGAAGACAGCCATGTCACACATGCGCTCCAGAACGATCACAGCCGCGCCTCGGTGGATGTCGGCTTGCTGCGTCCTCATCGCCTTGCTCGCGCTTGCAGGCTGCGACGCGCCGCGCACATCCACACAGCCTGCGCCATCCGCAACGGCGACGCGCGCCTACTACTCCTATCCCACAGCGGCTACGGCTCCGTCGGGCGCGGCTATCCCGACGGGTGGCGCGGTGATAGCGCTCGACGCTGGCAATGGGGCGCTGGCCTGGCGACGCGCAATCCATACGCCGCTGTTTCAGCCCACCGAGGTTGATGGCGTCGTCTACACCACCAGCTACTCGGATGATCCGCGCGTCTCGTGGCTCGATGCGTTCGACCCACAGGCGGGCAAACTGCGCTGGTCGCACGAGACACCTGGGACATTCAATAGCCAGCCCGTCGTCGTCGGTGGCGCCATCTATATCTCCGCCAATCAGCAAGCGGGAAACGGATACAACGGGGTCTTGCAGGCGCTTGATGAGCGTAGTGGCGCGTTGCGCTGGGCGTTCCCTGTCGGCGAGACGCCCTCACCCGCGACGGTGGATGGCGGGAGCGTCTACCTCTCTGGCATGGGCGGCGTCTTTGGAACCAGCGCGCTCTATGCGCTCGATGCGGCGACGGGGAAGGCGCGTTGGAGCTATACATCGTCGGCGCTGCTCTCCACGCTAAATCCTGACCGCGCCTATCCCGACACACTGCTGCCGCCGCTGGTGTCAGGTGGAGTGGTCGCCGTGGTCAGCACGATCCGCGATAGCCAGGGCCTCGCAATTCAGTCTGCGCTGACGCTCGACACCGCGACGGGCAAACCACGCTGGACCTATTCTACTGACGGTTTGCTTGACGCGCAACTCCTGGCGCATGGCGCGCTATTTGTCGCCGCGCATAGCCAGGCCAGCAATACGTCGCATGCCTTCGTGGCGGCGCTGCGCATGAGCGATGGAACAGTCCTCTGGCGCCAGGACGCTCGCCCGGGCGAAACGTTCATCACTGGCATGGCCTACGCGGAGAGCCAGGGAGCGGCAGAGAGCGCGTGTCTGCTGGTCGCCGAGGATACGAGCGAGCGCACTGGGAATACTTCGGTCATAGTGGGGCTTGCGCCTGAGGATGGACAGACGCTCTGGACGACTCCCGTTGGCCAGCAGGTGATGGGCGCGCCACTGCTCTCCGGGAGCCTGGCGCTGGTTCAGGCTACCGTGCCAGCGGCTGGCTCGCACAGCGCGCTGCGTCTGCTGGCGCTGCGCCCCGCCGACGGCCAACTCCGCTGGAGCCAGGCTGACGGCGACTCGACCGCGTTCGGCCATGCGATGTGGTTGGTAGGTGATTCTGTCCTCAGTCTCATCACGACGACGAGCTGGACTGGGACCACAATCTCGATTTTGGCGCTACGCGCCAGCGATGGCGCGCGCGAGTGGCAGGTGAAGCCGCACTGAGGCCGCTCTGTCAGCCCATCTGGGGGATAGGTCGCGCCACGACACAGCCACTTTGATATAGTAGCCCTGCGATGCGCGCATGGGCATGGCTGTGATCGCTGGCTGGTCAGCGACGCTGTGACATTGGCGAGTAGTGAATGAGCGTGAGATGTATCCTGAGTATCCACAGTATTCCGCTCCGGTCTATCCGCCTCCGCCACGTCCAGTCATGCGCCGTCGCGCGCCGCTCGCACTGCGGCTGGCGATCAGTCTGCTGACGCTGCTGCTGACGCTAGCAGTTGGGCTAACGGCGCTTGGCCTGGTCCTCGACCCGCAGCTCGTCGTAGGCGTGCTACCCATCGTCTCCACGCGCGTCACTGGAACCATCTACGGCCAGAATCTGGCGCAGATCAGCGCGGGCAATGCCGCGCCGTCGCCGCTGGCGAGCGCGACCATCGTCTGCGGCGATACGCAGGCGCACAGCGATACGCAGGCGCACACCGACGCGCACGGCCACTACGCGCTGGCGCTGCTCAGAGGGCGCGCCCACCACTGTGTCATCAGCGCGCCACTCTACACGTCCGTGGATGTCTCCCTCTCGCCGCGCCTGGGCGACGGCGCCTATCGGCTCGACCTCGGCCCACACAGCGTCCCTGCCGCAAATAGTGCAGATGGAGCATCCCAGACAGCCGCAGCGTCGGCCCAGACGCAGGCTGCTACGGGGTGCACGGCCAAAGTGGCGAGCGTGGTCTGCGCCGCGCTGACGCTGCGACCCGGCGCCCTGAGCGGCCAGGTGACCGCGAGCCACAGCCACCTGCCAATCGCTCACGCGCCGATCTTCTGCTGGGATGACACACTCGTCGCCCAGACCGGTGCGAGCACGCCGATCAGCTACACCACCACCGCCGACGCGCAGGGCCACTATACGATGGCCAACACGCCGCCCGGCCCCTACCTGTGCGTAGCAAACCAGCAAGGCGCGCCGCAGTCGGTGATGGTGACGCCGCTGGCGACAACGGCCTTCAACTTCGTCGAGTGCGCGACGCGCTGTAGCGGCGTGGCCTACCACGCTGGCCCGGTAATGCACACCTTCGCAGCCTATGTCATCTTTTGGGCGCCGCCGGGCGTCAACTTTGAGCCGGACGGGCAGAACGCGCGCTTCCAGTCGCTCGTGCAGCAATACTTCACCGATGTTGGTGGCACACGCTTCTTTGGGCTGCTCACGCAGTACTGGGATCAGCAGGGGCCAGTGCGCAATGTGGCGACGCTGGGTGGGACCTATCTCGACCAACAGCCCTACCCCCACGCGGGAACACGCGCCGATCCGCTGAGCGATGACGACATTTCCGCCGAGATCGCCAGGGTGCGCGCGTTGGAGGGCTGGAAGGTCACGGATGGCGCGGCATTCATCGTGCTGACGGGCTACAACGTGCAGGAGTGCGCAACGTTTAGCAATGGCCGCTCATGCACATTCCCCGACAGCGCAGGCAATGCCTACTGCGCCTATCACTCCTACGTCCCCTACGCCTATGGTGACGGCAGCCGCGACTTCATGCCCTATATCTATGTCTCAGACAACTATCTGTGCTCCTACCTGCCGACCTTCGCGAACAACCCAATCCCCTATGGCGATTTGTACGCCGATGGGGCGATTGACTCCCTCTCACACGAACAGTTCGAGTCGGTGACTGACCCCGAGGGGAGTGGCTGGTTCGACAACGACCCCTCCGGCGGCGAGATCGCCGACAAATGCGAGACCACCTTTGGCGGCGCACGCGCGAATGGCTCGACGGTGCAGCTCAATAACGGCCACAGCTACGTCATCCAGGAGGATTATAGCAACCGCTCCAGTGGCTGCAGCTATCAGTAGCGACCTCACCCCCGGCCCCTCTCCCGCGAGGAGAGGGGAGCAGCCGGAGTTCCCCCTCTCCCGCCGCAGCGGGGGAGGGGCCAGGGGAGGGGCCCACGCGCTACCACAGATGCGCAGAGTCGGCGGTACCAGCGCCGAGCGCCTGGAGCGCGGCGACCGCGACCGCCTCGGCTTCGTTCATGCCCTCGCCATCAATCGGCGGCGACCCTTCGTCGCGGGTCAGCCGACAGACATGGCGCGTCATCGCGCCCTCGCCACCGAGCAGCCGCGCCGTGACCTCGCCAGTGGCGACGCGATAGCCGCGCCCGCGTAACCAGACCTTCAGCTTGCTCGCCGAGGGCAGCCAGAGGCAATCGCGCATCAGGCCGCGCGACTGTGGCCAGCGTCCGGTCGCATCGGCGAGCGTCAACTGACCATCGGGGCTGGCGTTCACCACCAGCCAGAGGCCAACCAGCCCCTCATCCATATGCGCGCCGCCCAGCGCCGTCACCCAGTCGCCCGGCTGCGGATCCCATGCCAGACCCTCCTGGGCGAGCCGCCGCGCGGTCGTCGGCGTCACCAACTCCTCACGCATGCGCTTACCACCCTCTCGCGCTCGACCTGCCCAACCTGCCAGACGCCTGCCAGGCCCCAATGCGGTCGGTCAGTAGCGCCACAGTAGCAGGGTGAGCGTATTACGTCAAGCGTTCAGGCGGCGGCTATTTCCCACAAAGGCCCGCCTCGTCAGCGACTTGTCGGCAGGCCAAAGTCGTCCTATGCTATTCAAGTATTTTCGAGAATAGATGAATAGCGTGAGAAATCGAGGCGCGACCGTGGAAGAGCATCGCGCATTTAAAGCGCAAGTGTATGGTGAACTGGCGCGCGTCGGCAAGGCGCTGGCCAGCCCGCAGCGGCTCGAACTGCTGGACTTGTTAGCGCAGGGCGCGCGCAGCGTTGAGGAGCTGGCCAGCGAGGCGTCGCTCTCGGTCGCGAGCGCGTCGCGGCATCTGCGCCTGCTCTATGCGGCGCGCCTGGTCGAGACACGTCGCGCTGGCCTGCGGGTCTACTATCGTCTGGCCGATCCCTCGATCTACGATCTGTGGCGCTCGCTGCGCGAGGTCGGCGGCCGTCGCCTGGCAGAGGTGGAGCGGCTGGAGCGGCTGCTGGCGGCGCAGAGTGGCGACGCGCGCCCCGTCTCGCGCGAGGAGCTGCGCGCCTTACTTGCCAGCGGCCGGGCGCTCGCGCTGGATGTACGCCCAGCCGTGGAGTATCGCCAGGGACACATCGCAGGCGCGCGCTCCATCCCGATGGATGAGTTGGAGCGGCGACTCGGTGAATTACCAGCGGATATGACGGTTGTCGCCTACTGTCGTGGCCCCTACTGCTTCTTTTCTGGCGAAGCGGTGGCGTTGCTGACCGCGCGTGGCTATCGCGCGCGGCGCCTCGAAGATGGCTTTCCAGAGTGGCGCGCCGCAGCGCTCCCAACTGAGGTCGTGACGGAGGCCGCAGCGACTGGCGCGCCTGGGCAGCGCGCGGAGACGAGGCGCTTATGAGACGCCATCTCTCAACCCGCCAGAGCACACATCCTGCTGGGCCTGTCGCGAGCCAACCACTACGGCTTGGCCTGCGCGAGAATCTGCCGCAGTTCCTGCTGCTAGCTGTCACGACGTTTGGCGTCGGGCTGGTGATCGGCACGGAGCGCGTCGTCGTTCCGGCGCTGGGCCAGCGGCAGTTTCACCTCACGTCATTGCTCGCCACACTGGCGTTCATCGTCAGTTTTGGCGCCGTGAAGGCTGCGCTCAACCTGGTTGCGGGCAGGCTGGCTGACCGCGTGGGGCGCAAGCCGCTACTGCTGCTCGGCTGGCTCGCCGCGCTGCCGATCCCGTTCATGATCATCTTCGCCTCCTCGTGGTGGTGGATCGTGCTGGCTAATGTGCTGCTCGGCGTCAACCAGGGCTTCGCCTGGACGATCACCGTGACGAGCAAGATTGATCTGGTCGGCCCGCGCTCACGCGGCTTTGCGCTGGGCATCAACGAGTTCTCTGGCTATGCTGGAGTGTCGGTGGGTGGCTTCGTAGGCGGCCTGCTCAGCGCCATCTATGGCGCGCGAGTCGCGCCATTCATCTTCATGCTGGTGGTCGCGCTGGTCTTCCTCGCCGTCTCGCGCTTCAGCATTCACGAGACGCTCCCCTACACGCGCGTCGAAGCGGCGTCGGCTGCCACACAGCAGTCAGGTCCACCAACAGATGAGACGTCGGCGGCGCCATTGCCGAAGCTGGCCGCTATCTTCGCATTGACGACCTGGGGCGACCGCACCCTCGCGGCGGCGTCGCAAGCAGGACTCGTCGAGAAGTTCACCGACACGCTTGCCTGGGGGCTATTCCCGCTCTACTTTGCCAGTCGCGGGCTGTCGCTGGTCAGCGTCGGTGCGATTGTCGGCGTCTACACAGGCGTCTGGGCGGTGTTGCAGATCTATACCGGCCATCTGACGGATCGACTTGGGCGCAAGTGGCCGATTGCGATTGGGATGTGGCTGGCGGCTGGCGGCATCGCGCTGGTTGGCCTGAGCGGCGGATTACCGGGCTGGCTGGGTGGCTCGCTGCTGATGGGCGTTGGCATGGCGTTGCTCTACCCGACGCTGCTGGCGGCGGTCAGCGATGTCGCGCGCCCGCGCTGGCGCGGGTCGTCGCTGGGCGTCTACCGGCTCTGGCGCGACAGCGGCTATGCGCTGGGCGCCCTGCTGATCGGTGTGGTTGCGGATCACTTCGGGCTGCTGGCCGGCTTCTGGTTCTGCGCCGCAGCGATGGCGATCTCTGGGTTGGTTGTGGCGCTGCTGATGTATGAGACGCTCCCCTCGCGCCGCGTGACACACCTGGCCTGGGAGCATGACACGCGATTCCAGTAAGCGGCGCTGCTCGTCGCCGGATGCGCCGCAGGGAAGCCCGCCTTGGCAGCCTACCATCATGCGCCACCCAGGCGGTGTGTGAAGTGTCGCCATCGCTCGCTGGCGGTTCAAACCGCGCCTGGAGGGCGGTTGCGGCCGCCGCCAAACCCGCCTGCGCGGGTTCCCTTCCGGTCCGGAGTCCAGTCCGCGCAGGCGGACTTTGCGGCCCCGCCGGGCCATCCAGGCGCGGTTTGAACCGCCAGCCTCCTCGCTCGCCGTCCACGCGGCTTGACAGGCGACAGCGCGTGCGCCTACGCTGAGGCGTGGCGATGGGACACCCGCACAGCGGAAGGGAGCGGCGAGCGTGGCGGCAGTGGTTGGCATCATCATGGGCAGCGACTCCGATCTGGCGGTGATGCGCGGCGCGGCGGAGATGCTGGATCGCTTCGAGATCGCCTATGAGCTGCGCATCGTCTCGGCGCATCGCACGCCCGACGACATGGCCGAGTATGGGCGCACGGCGCACACGCGCGGGCTGCGCGTCATCATCGCCGGGGCGGGTGGCGCCGCGCATCTGCCAGGCATGATCGCCGCGCAGACTCCGCTGCCCGTCATCGGCGTCCCCGTGCCGACGGAGTGGCTGCGCGGCCTCGATTCGCTGCTCTCCATCGTGCAGATGCCCAGCGGCGTGCCGGTCGCCACTGTCGCCATCGGCAACGCGCGCAACGCTGGGCTGCTGGCGGCGCGCATCCTCGCGGCGAGCGATCCCGCGCTGCTGGAGCGAATGCTGGCCTACCAGGCTGAGATCGCCGCCGAATCGCGCGCCAAGAACGCCACGCTCACCCCGCCATCTGGGCCATCATTCGAGCCGCCGACCAAGCCGCCGACCGCGTGATCTATCCACATTTTGGGCCACTTATCCCCGCGAATGTGGATAACTCTGCGGCGCCGTGTGGATAAGTTCCGGGGGTCCACACGGCCTGCCGCAAGGTGAGTGGCGGTCCCTCAGCGTTGCGCGTTCATGCCGTAGTCCTCGGCGAGGCCATCGGTGACGCTGGCGGGGTCTACGTGGCGCGCCGGGGTGATGATCGTCACGCCCTCCTCCGGCAACACCGCTAACGTATAGGGGATGCCCTGCGCGTCGAGTTCCTGCGCCAACAGCGGACGCCGCTCGGCCACCACCAGGATGAAGCTGGGCGTGCTCGCCGCGCTGACCTGCGCCAGCGTGCCGGGTGGCCGCTGGATGCCCCCGCGCACGACCTGATCGTAGTAGTCGGCGCAGACGGTCTGGCCGCCGCTCTCGAAGGTGACGATATTGCCGAGCCAGTGATTGCACCAGGCGGTGTGGATGTTGTGCGCCTTCAGATAGGCGAGCAGCGGAGCCATCCGCGCAGGCGGCGCATAGAGGTAGTAGGGCGAGTGGAAGGTCTGCGAGGGCGAGGCGATCAGATAGGTCGCTCCCTGCGCCACGCCAGCCAGCAACAGGATGGCGAGCGTGACCGACCAGCCGCGTTGCAACGCGCGTGCGCTCAACGCAGCAGTTGGCCCACGCCGCCAGGTGAGCAGCGCGCTCCAGGCGAGCGGCGCGGCGAAAAGCGCCAGCAGCAGCAGGGGCAGTATCAGCGCGAGCGGCGCGGCGTAGCGTCCGGCCTGGTCGTAGGAGCAGAGCTTGATCTCAGGCCAGGCCGAGGTTGTGAGGCAATAGATCGCCGTGACAGCTCCCGCATAGAGAATCGGCAGCCCAATGCGCAGCATGGAGGTAGCGGGACGACGGCGCAGCAGCCACGCGGCGACGACTAGGCCGACCAGCGGCGGCAGCAGCAGCAGCCCACGCAGCGGCAGCCACGCCACGCCCTCCGCTGGCAGCCAGCCATCGAGCGCACGCGGCGCCGCACAGGTGAAATAGCGCACAGTGATGGCCAAGCCAAGCGAGGCGCGTCCATTGCTGGCGGCGGGGCTAACACTGGGACTGACGCTGGGCTGAGAGACATAGACGGCCAGGTTCGCGCCGCTGTGCGCCAGGGCATAGAGCCAGGCAGGCAATCCACCAATGGCGGCGCCGACGAAGAGCGCCAGCCACGCCAGCGCCGCGCCTGGGCGAAACGCGCGCTCGCCGGTTGCGGGTGACCAGAGCGCGGGCCAGCGCCCCACCAGCCGCCGCCACGGGCCAGGAAACACGCGCGTCAGCAGCGGCGCAATCAGCCAGAGCGCGCAGGCCACCAGCGCATAGCTGATCAGCGGGTTGATCCAGAAGCCTAGCCCGGCGAGCAGACCCCAGATTGCCCAGCGCCGCGCCAGTTCGATGGGCGGAGCGCACGCGCGCTGCCGGTCGGCCAGCTCCACCGTGGCCAGCAGCAGCGCCAGCGTAATGACATAGACCTCGATCTGCCCGCCCCAGGCGCGCATCTGCGCCACGGCATCGTAGATCGGTGGAACGGCGGCCACCAGCGCGGCCAGTCCTGCCAGCAGCGGCGTCGTACGCGCGTCGCGGGGCAGCAGCGCCCACGCCAGCCGCCATGTCAGATACACTAGCGGGATGGAGAGCGCAATGGGGATGGCGCGCAACGCCCAGGCGGAGCTACCGAAGACAGCGAAGACGCCCGCCGCGAGGTAGGCTTCCAGGCTGCCCATATACGCCTGGCCATAGAAGTAGACGGGACGCGCGCCCTGGAGGATGTGTTGGGCCTGGATGCCCACTAGCGCCTCATCGCCATCAATCATCGCATGCGTGCGGATCAGCAGCGTGATGCGCGCCGCCAGGCTCAGCAGGATGGCCAGCGCCAGCGGCGCGCGTGGCCAGCGCTGCGCCCATGCGATCAGCTGCGCCGCCCAGCCAGTCGTGGGAATCATCTGGGCGGCGCCGGTCGCTGAATCGCCAGCGGCAGCGTCCACCGGAGGCGACGATAGCGCAGACGACGACTCGCGTCGCGCTGAGTCTGATGGGCCGAGCGCCACGAACCAACCCTCCTGGAGATGCGCTCGCCCACTAGCGAACTCGCTTCTCGCCACACATCCGGCGGTCTTGCGGCGCCGTTGCGCCGGACTCAGGATACTATACCATCGCGCTGCGTCGCTCCCGACTTCCGTCACGTCACATGCGCGGCGGAATGGAGAGTCGAGACGAGCGACGATCACTTACCATGCCGCAATACGACAGGTATATCTAGCGTGTACGTCGTCTCTGGAGCAGCGATGGAGGAATAGACAATGGGCCTGGATGAACAACTGGCGGACCTGCTGAAGAGCCTTGGCGTCACGCTGGAAGATACGACGAATGCGAGCGATGCGCGCGATGAGCAGGCGCGCCGCGAGAACGATGCCGAAGGGCATGACAGGCGCGCGACGCACGACATGGCGCGCAGCCGCGAGCGCAGCCGCGAGCGCAGCCGTGGGCAAGGACAGGGGCAGGGGCGCGCGGAGATGCACGAGATGACTGGGCGCGATCAGCAATCTGAGCAGGCAGAGCAGGCGGTGAACCCGTCGGAGGAGACCATGAGCGCATACCAACATCCAGGCGACTGGGAAGACGAAGACGACGATCTGATGGCCCCGGCGGAACTCTCGCTGTTCCAGACTTCGCGTGAGCACTACGGCGTCTTCTACCGGCTCGATCTGGTCAGCGGCGCGCCGCACCTGCGTGTTTTCGCGCCAGATGAAGAGGGCGCGCTGAAGATGCGCTGCTATCTGGTGCGCGCCTCCATCGGCGCGCCGCTGCGCGACTGGTTTGGGTCCACACGCGCGCACAGCGGTTCAGACGCCTTCGGGGCCAGCCGCGAGACCATCGAGCAGCACCTGCTCTTCGCCGCAGGTGAGGCGCTCAAGCGGCTGTTCTGGTCGGGCGAGCCTGAGCGCATGCGCTTCCCCTGGGAGATCGAGGTCGAGCGCGTCGCGTAGGCAGACAACCTCACCCCCGGCCCCTCTCCCGCGAGGAGAGGGGAGCAGGAGGG
The DNA here is from genome assembly GCA_025936795.1 of Ktedonobacterales bacterium. Taxonomy (GTDB): domain Bacteria; phylum Chloroflexota; class Ktedonobacteria; order Ktedonobacterales; family JADMIN01; genus JAKAIY01. The sequence goes on from JAICSR010000064.1 coordinate 12,623, forward strand.
AAGACAGCGGGCGGCGCAGCCTCACGCGCCGACGACGTTGCGACTGTTGCGGCGTTTGTCGCTCTCGACACCCCAGCCAATGATACGCGTGGGATGGATGCGGATCAACTCGTCGTCGAAGCTGTCCATGATGTCCTTGCCGCCCGTGGTCAGCGCTTCGGCGCGCCCGCGTATCTCGATGCCGCGCGGCTGCCACGGCGCCAGCACATCGTCCACCACGAAGGCCACCATCGGGCGCCGCTGGACATTGCGATACTTCACACTCGCGCCGATGCCGTGGCCGCCAATATCAATCGTGTCGGTCGCGGCATTGTAGCGGAAGCCAACCGGCGCAATCTGCGGCTCCCCCGCATCGTTGATCGTCGCCAGCCGCCCCAGCTTCTGCCCCTTCAGATACGCGATCTCCGCCTCGCTGAAGCTGCCCATCTCGTCGCTCGCTCCTTTCGCCGTCGCTTGCATATCTATATGCGCTCATCATCAGCCCTGAGTAGACTGTACTGAGCCGTCTCTACGTCCGACAAGCTCGGCCCCAATGGCGATTAAGGCATGATACAGTGTCAGTATATCTCTTCCTACACGGTTGGGAGCGTCGTAGACAGGTGGCAGTCTCTGATGCACGCGTAACCTGCCACAGCCAAAGTTAGCGCCGAATGGTGCAGTTATGAGGAAGTGGGGGAGTTCGTGATGGAGCCGATTCTGGATCTCATTGTCCAATCAGCCATTGGCGCTGGAACTAATCAGGCTGTTGAGGGAATCGCGTCGTTGGGTAAGAGCGTCATCCCGGTACTCTGGTCGCATCTACGCACAAAAGGCAGGAACCAAGTTGAGGTTAATCTCAAGAATTTCGGAAGCCAGTTTGTTGCAGAGGTTCAGCGCCTTATTGATTCGGGTCAACTCTCTAAGGATCAACTTGATGCGGTGCTAAATCAGCCGGACGCTGTCGATTTGCTAATACAGTCATTGACTCATGCTGCTCAGACAGACAGCGCAGAAAAGCAGGTATTGCTCGCCAAAATTGTGGCCGAGAGGCTTATGGCTGAAACAGATTCCGAACTTGTCCTCGCCAGCCGCATGGCGTGCAACGCAATCTCAAAATTGAACGTCGGGCATCTAAATCTGCTGGCGCTCTGTTATATATTTGCCAATCAAAGCTATGAAGGGAGTGAAGGAGCTAGCGAAGGCAGCCAACGGCTGCGCGAGGTTGAATGGGTTATCCGTACCTTCGAACCATATCAAGATATAGTGGGCAGCAGACACGATGTAGAGCACCTTGAAGCAGTCGGATGTGTCGGAGGGCCGAAAGGATGGCCTGTGGGAGACCTTTCATCGACGCTGAAACGCATGGTATCATCTGACCTTGATCTAGAAACTCTAATGTATACGGCAACTGGACAGCGCCTCGAAGCGATATGGAATAGCGCTAGCATATATGGCCTTGTACTCACGTCTGTGGGATCACTTATTGGCATGTACACATCTGATATTCTGACACATCGCCAGACAGATTTAGCTCAGTGGCTTCAACGCAGCCCATCATGATGGTA
>JAICSR010000500.1 GCA_025936795.1 Ktedonobacterales bacterium
GAAGGCATACTCGCTCAGCCAGTACTTCTGGGCGGTCAGGCGTGCGCGTAGGTCGTGCGGCTCCTGCGCGGGCGTAGGGTAATAGGGCAGCAGCGCCTGCGCCAACTGTATGGTCTTGGCGCATTGCTCAGGCGAGAGCCGACTGACGCGACCACCGGTGCGCGCGCCGAACCGCGCTATGAGCCTGCCAGATTGCGCTTGTCGCTGAGCGATGTTGCGCGCAAATGCGCGATCGCCCTGCCGACGCGCGATGGCTCTGGCGCGGCCAAACAGGTTCCACGTCGCGTGTGCCGCGCCGCCGGGGTTCGCTGCCAGTGTCGCGGAAAGCGTTGGCGTGAGGTCGAGCAACGGGAGTCCGGCGCCTTGCACGACACGCTCAGTCAACTGATGCGCGGCGACACGCCATGCCTCGTCGCCCGCAGTCGTCGTCGGAGCGCTTCGGCTGTCGTACACCGCCGCCCAGAGGAAGTCCTGCTCGGCGCTGCTCAGCGCGAAGACTTCGTGGAGCGCGCCAAACTCATCGGTGAAGGCGAAGCGTGCGAAGCCGCGCGCATCGCTCCAGCGCAGGCGCCGCCTCTGGTCTGCACGCAGGAATGTGACGCCATGCGCATCCACCTGGGCGCTGAAGCCCAGACGCTCCATGCGCGCGAACCGCCAGGCGGTGAACGCGACGACGATGCCCGCGAGGCCAAACAGCATCAGGCAACAGGGCATTGCCAGCCAGCTCATCCAGTTCGCCAGCGTGATCGGCGGGTGAAACGATGGTGGGATGCGCAGCGAGATGATCGTCATGAAGACGCCGCCGCCCAGCAGCGCGATCCCGGCGAGCGCCCACACCACATACACTCCATCACTGAGAGCGAGCGTGCGCATGGGGTGAGCCAGCGGCCCCACCTGCCAATTCGCCTCAGAAGGCTCGGCGGACTGCTCGGCGCCAGTCACTTTGTCCTGCGCTGGCACGACGGTCACTGCCTGTGTGAGGCTCAGATCGCGCGCAGCCACGGCATTCATCAGCGCCCGTGTGTAGGCCGCTGTCGGCGCGTTCCAGCTGGCGGGGCCAATCGATTGCATGCTGGTGAGGAAGTCTGCCATCTGCAACAGGAACACCACCTCGAAGCCATTGGACAAGATGCTCAAAGGGGAGAGCGCTACGTCGGCGTCAAGCGAGCTGGGCGCGGCATGCGCGAGCGCGAACCAGAGCAGCGCGCCCTCCGCGATGAACGCGATCACCTTGACGACGCTGAAGGTGTATAGCATGCGCCACCATGCGCGCGTGCGTCGCGTGGCGATGTCATCGCGGAAGGAGCGCAGAAGTTGAACTGTAGGACTGGCCACGCGCTACTCCATTCATTGTGCGATTCCTCTACCACCGGGCTGGCGGCTGCGCTGTGGCCTGCTGGATCGCCGCCTGCTCTCCAACATGGCATATACGCGCGCGTGGCCGCTGTGTTGCGGCGGCTCACGCGGGGAGCAGGCGACACACGCCAGAGGCCACGTCCAGCTAGTGGGCGAACTCATGCGCTCAGAACTCAGGGAGATATCGCTCTCAGATCAAATTGGCCTCGATAGTTGTAGCACGCATTGTTGCAGTCCACATTCAGGTTGCTTTTCCGAGGTCAACCCGCACCACTCCGAGCGAGATTGGCGTCATCCGTCAGTGTGACAGCCAGCGCGGCATAGCGAGCGCATGAACTCGACAGTGACATTGCTCACAGGCGTACTCACCACTACTGCGGTAGAATGAGCGCACGCTTGGCGATGTCGCAGCGAGCGGGCGTAATCCAAGGCGAAAAGAAAGCGAGCGGGGAAACTGGTGGACCACGGTTGGGCGCTGCTCCTCATCGTCGCGTCGCCCGCACTGGTTGCGCTGGCCGTCGCGCTGGATAAGCGGTCAGGGCGGGGCTACGGGCTTGGGTTGCTTGCCATAGGGACGCTTGTCTTCACTATCTGGGGCTTCGGCGCTCTTTTGCAGGCAACGCAACTCGCTAACGCGTCGGTTGCGGGCGGCCTGGACCTGGATGTCGTTGTTGTCGCAATTGTCTATACCGCCAGCGGAGCCTATGTTGCGCTGGCGCTAACGCTTGGCGCCATCGTCGAGACAGCCATCGCTCGCCAGTGGTGGTGGCTTGGGATCGTCGCAACCGTGAGCGTTGTCCCGGCAGTCATCTTCTTTACCTCACCGCCGGAGCTAGTACCCAACATGCTCGCTGCGCTGGGTTGCCCGCGTGGTGATGCGCCTTTGGTGTTGCTGCTCCCGCCTGCGCTCGTCACCTTCGCCTACGCGATTGCCCGCAGCATCCGTCGACCATTCGCCCTGTGATGTCAGTGTCGGCGCTATCATCATCAAATGACGGAAGAGCAAGCCACATGTAGCCAGGCTCTGAACAACCCTATCTGTAATATCCGAGGCGAAACTGCTCTCATCCATTGGTCATGCGCAGTTCATCAGCGCACCCAGAAGGGAAGCTGCGCGGGCGCGGGATAGACGGCGAGGTTGGTGAAATCAGCCGTGGCGCCGCCTGTGTCGAGATAGACGCCGATGGAGCCACGCGCGCCTAGCTCGTTGGTTGTATCACGAAAGATCATGATGGGCGTGTCGTTGACCGAGAAGATA
>JAICSR010000519.1 GCA_025936795.1 Ktedonobacterales bacterium
CCACGGCGCCTGGATGCCGAACCAGCGCAGCAGCAGCGTTTGAAGATTTGCGCTCATCAGCACAAACGCATACGGCACGCTAAGTACGAGCGCGATCAGGCCAATCCAGCCCGTCATGAAGGCCGGACGCGCGCCAAGCCCCTCACTCACGAACGTATAGGCTGATCCACTCGACGGCAACTCGCGCGAGAACTCGCTGTACTGGTTGGCGACAAACAGCGCGACGATGAAGCCGACGAGACAGCAGAAGGGAATCGCCGCGCCTGCCACCTGCGCCTGTGGAATCGTATTGAAGAAGACGGACGCCGCCGGCGAGATCGCCGCGACCGAGATGACGATGGCGTGTCGAAGGCCGAGTGCTCCATGCCGCAAGGTAGGCGTCTGCGCCGTCGCAGTTGGCGCCGCTCCGCCAGAGGACGCGCTGGCTTCTCCCATTCAGGACCCCCTCAATAAACAAACGCTTGCCATGTCGGCTACTGGTCTACGGCGCGCCCATCGCGCGCTCGGTCGCTGTGTCCTGCGCACTGACATGCTTAGGCGCTGGGGCCTCGCCCCCGTCGAGGCCAAAGAGCCGCTGGAGATACCCGTTCAGGAACATCCCCTGCGGATCGAGGCGTGCGCGCACACGCATAAAGTCGCCCCAGCGCGGATAGCGCGTGGCCAGCGTCGCCGCCGTCAGCGTGTGCATCTTGCCCCAGTGCGGTCGTCCATCGTAGCGCTGAAAGATCTCCTCCACCGCCTGAAAGTAGGGTTGATAGGACATACCCTGATACATATGCACGGCGATATAGGCGGAGTCGCGCTGGTAGGCCGGGCTGAGCCAAATGTCATCGCCCTGCACAAAGCGGCATTCGACCGGGAAGTTCACCGCGAAGCGCTTGCGATTGATGACCGCCTCGATCTCGGCCAGCGCCTCGGCGAAATGCTGCGCCGGGATGTTGTACTCCATCTCCTGAAAGCGCACCGCGCGCGGCGTGGCGTACAGCCGATGGCTGTAGTCCACCGCCGTGGTCGAGGCGATGCCCCACGCCGACGCTTTGCAGACCGCCGCGCTTAGTGGCGGCGCCAGGCGGCTCAGCTCCGAAAAGCCCCAGAAGACGCCATTTTCCAGCGCGACACGATTGAACTCCGTCCAGAGGTTGGCGCTGGTCGGCTGCGCGTCGGTCTCGTTGGTAAACTTCGCCTGCGCCCACTTCGTGTAGGGGAACCAGAAGAACTCGAAGTGGCTATTCTCGCGCTTATACTGCTCCAGATGATCGAGCAGGCTCTCGATGCGCTCGCGCCGCGTCTGGTAGCGCAGGCGCTTGGCTGGCACGACGCGCAGCGTCACCGCCGCGATCACACCCAGCGCGCCGAGCGAGACCTGCGCCGCCTTGAAGACCTCCGGCTCGCGCTCCGGCGAGAGTTCGACCACCTCGCCAGCCGCCGTCACCAGCGTCAGGCCAGCGACCTGTGTGGCCAGATTGCCAAAGCGCACGCCCGTGCCATGCGTCCCCGTGCTGATGGCGCCTGTGATCGTCTGGACATCAATATCGCCCAGGTTCTCCTGCGCCACGCCGCGCTCCAGCAGGGCGTCGCCCAACTGCTTCAGCGGTGTGCCGCCCAGCGCCGTCACCAGCCCGCGCTCGGCGTCGAAGCTGGTGATGCCGCTCAGCCCATCCATCCGGAGCAGCGTGTCATCGGTCTGGACGAGCGGCGTGAAGGAGTGACCCGACCCCACCACGCGCAGCCGACGCCCGGCGTGGCCATGCTCTCCGACCACCCGCGCAAGCTCGGCGATGGAGCCTGGCGCGAGTACTTCGCGCGGCGCGCATGTCACCGAGCCTGACCAGTTGCGCCAGCGACCGCCTCGCTTGCGCGCTTTCGCCTCCGCCATCTCGTCGGCCTCCACTGCTCATACGTCTGCTCGTGCGCTAGAGAAAACACTGCCCATCGCCGCGATAGGTCGTCGCCTCGCCGACCACTGCGCCCTGCGATACCAGCGCCAGATGCGTGAATCGCTCGCACAATTCCCCGGCTTTGCTGTGCCGGAAGAAGATCGGATCGCCGATGGCCAGCGGAATCTCGCCCGCATAGCGCACCGGCGTCTGCGTCTCGCCGACGCCCTCCAGCGGGTCGAGTTGGACACCAGCGGGGAGATAGGGCTGTGGCAGGCGGTCGCGGCCAGGCGCGCCAGAGGCGACGTAGCCGCCGCCCAGGCAGGTGTAGCGCTGGGGCGCTGGTCGCCGCACAATCTCGACCGCGAACCCCGCCGCTGGCTGGTAGCGGAACGCGCGATAGTTGTCGAAGAGCGCGGGCGCATAGAACGCCGAACCAACCGTCAACTCAGTCACAACCGCCTCCGCGCGGGTCGTCAGCATGCTGCCAGACCCGCCGCCATTGACGAAGCGCAGCGAGCCGCCCAGCGAGTGGATCAGCTCGA
>JAICSR010000281.1 GCA_025936795.1 Ktedonobacterales bacterium
GCCGCGACATCGCCACAACTCATGGTCTGCACATAGCTGATGAGCCGCGCGGCGACTGCGCGTGGGTTCGGCAAGCGGCGCGCGCCATGCCCGCTGCGTCGGTTGTTCTCGTAGCGGAGGGCAAGCTGGCGATCCGCCTGGATCAGCTCTGGCTCGGCCTGTGGACTGTAGACGATGTACGCCTGGACGGGCGGAGTAAATGAATTGAACGGGCTGGGTGGGTCAAGCAGGCGCTCACGTGAGGTGAGGCCTGACAGCGAGAAGGGGGTCAGGCGCACCTGCTGATCGCGCTCGAACGGGTTGCCCGCTGTGATGAACGTCGCCAAAGGACGGCCGCGCGCTCGCCACGCCACGAGGATGTGGCCGAGGTGAATCAGATCGTCGGCAGTCTCGACCTCGCCCGGCGCGATCAATGCGAGTTCGTCGGTGGTCGCGCGCACGGGTACGATGATGCCGGCGTCGGCGATGGCGTCGCGCTCGAAGATCAGCGAGAGCGCAGAGTAGAGCGCGCGCGGCACAAAGAATCGCTTGAACAACACTGCATCGGCAGCGTCGAGGACAGGCTGCAAGCGCAGGGAGGTCGTTTCGAGCAGCTCATGAATGATCGAGACATTGTTCTCCATAAAGGTGGAGATTTCACTGAGCGAATAGCCACGTTCGAGAATGAAGGCAATCAGATGCGCGCGTAGCAGGTTTTCGACCGTATAGCGGCGTTGTCCGCGCGTTGGCGATTCCGCATCGGCGTCGCTGGCGGCGCGGCTGGGAGCCAGCAAGCCGCGCGTCTCCGCATAGCGCAGTTGCGCCTCCGACAGGCTTGTCAAGCCAGAAGCTTCGTGAATGGTGGTAGTCAAACTGTTCTGGATATGGCTGAAGCGTTCGCGCAACTGCTCGACGACATCAGCTTGCAGCAAGAGATCAGACAAGGTGAGGCGGGACTTGTACGTGACCATGATGATTCACCTCCGAACAGGGGCGCGGCAGAAGCGGTAGGATATGCAGCCTGTGGAATCAATCGGACGCAGCGATGGCGACGCAGCCCCGTGCGAATGTGACAACCAGCCGAGTTGAGCGCGCGCTGTCAGAGAGTTCATGATTACTTCCTGGTTTACTGACGGCCATGCGCCGCGAGCATCCGGAAGTTATGCGGTATTGTACACAGCGAAGACGATAGAGCGCGTCTGAGAAAAGATGCATGAACGGCGCGAGTATACAGCGTACTACGTCATGTTTTGTGCGATTGCTCACAATCCTTTTCAGGTTTTCGCACTCATATTGCCGTACTCGTTGATATTTCCTCGCATATCTCCGCCTGATTTGTTTGTCACTTAGCTTCTGCCGCGTGGCGCAAATGTGCGTATATATCTATCTTGCTTTCGAGAATATCTCAATATATGCCAGAGACGCGAACACCAGCGAGTCCTCGACAAGTCCGTTGAGCGATTTCAGCGCACCGCTACGTCGGATGTGCGCAATGATGGCACGAGAGCGCCATCGGAGTGGCGTCACGAATGCCAACTATTGTCGCAGATTTTCTGTATTTGCTTTGCTAGTATTTAGAATATCTCATGACATCTATGATAGTGTATGAATCTTATGGCGTCATATTCGGACTATATGCAAGACATGTCCTGCCCTTGACTGGTTCAAGTGAGCGTGGTAGTCTTTGGCTGTAATGGGGCGTGTTCCGCGAGTGGAAAAGCGGACTCTTCCCCCAGCGTTGTGCCAATCATTCGTAGCGCTGGCTCGCGATGCGGTTTCGCGCCGCACGAGTCCTGCTCATCAGGTCGTCAGGAGAGCGTCGCGATGTGTGTGGGAGCAATAACAACGCACGGTGGCGGCGGCGTCTCTTCTGACGTCACTCGGATCGGCTCTCGTCAGTATATCCAGTTTCAGGCCGAGGTCGTCGCGCACACGCCAATTGGCGTCATGACGCGCGTGGCCCTCACACGCGCGGTGGCGCACACGCTGCCGCCCACGCTCGATGAGCAGACGGCAGCGGTCGCGCTGCTCTACACCCTGAGTGCGGGAACGCCAGGCGCCCGTAGTAAACGTGTGCGCGTATACGTGCGCTGGAGCCTGACATTCGACGACTCCGACGCAGGCAGCGCGCTGCACGCTGCGCGCACCCGTCGCCAGCTACGCGAGGCCTTCGAGCGTCTGCGTGGACAAGTGCAAGCGTACTACACGCTAAAGCCAGCCAGCGGCGCTGATCTCGCGGCGGTCCAGCGAGCAGCCCTCGGCGCGCAAGCGGCGGAACTCGCCTATACGCGCCTGCTCCACACGCCAGAGGGACTGGCCCCTGTGCATGTGCAGCCAACGCTTGATCTACTCGGCAGTCGGCCAGCCTGCGCCGCACTGCAGTTTACGGTGGAACGCCTGTCAGGCGACGGACTTCACGGCGAGGCGGTGGGCGTGCGGCGACTACGCTTTGGCGTCGTGGCAGCGGGCGCGGCGGCGGCTCCAGGCGCGCTACGGCTGCTCGCGCAAGAGTTGCGCGGGCGAGGCGTACTGGTGACACGCACACCGTCGCCAGCCGCGCCGCCACCCAAGCTCAACGTGTTTCGCCCGCAGAGCGCGGGCGAACAGGCGCACATCTGCCACAATCTCTGCGCGCCAGCCGCCGAGCCGTGGCCGCAGATCAGCCAGCCAGTTGATATGGCGATCACCGGCGCAGACGCTGCGCTGCTCTTGCCGCTGCCCTTTGCGCTCTTCGAGTGAGCGCAGGCGACCGCGAGGTCATCGGCCCGATGTGGTCCCATGGGTCCCATGCTTCGCAACGTGTCGCCATTCAGGAGCGGTCTGCGTCGGCGCCGGGATGCGCAGCGCGTTCTCAGGGCCAGCGGCCCCTCGTGCGCGACCATCACAACAGCTGGTCGCCAGCAGCCGCTTTTCTCGCGCGTGGGCGCATCAGCCAGGGAGCGACTCGCATGAAACCGAGCATCGCGATCCAGTTTGTGATCGAACAGCCAGCCACGACAACTCTTCCAGCCACTCCGAGCAGCGCCGCTGCCTGGCGGAACGCCGTCCACGACGCTGAGCAGGATACTGCGCAGGACGACGAGAGCGAGACGCTCAAGCGCATCTCCGCGTTCTTCGCGTTGCGCCTCCAGTCGCAGACCTCGCTGACCTTGCAGCAGCGCCTGGAAGCGCAGACCCAGTTTCTGGGGCGCTATCCCCTGCTCTGCGGCGCGACGCCGGGCGTAACCACAGCCATCGAGCTACGGGTAATCGTGGACCCAGAACCGGTGCGCGGCGCGACCGAGCCACTGATCGAGCTGTTCCTGGTCTGCCGCTACTCTGCCTGGGCCGCCTCGCCCGCCGACCTGCGCGCTCAGGTGCGCGTCTTCGCCAACGACCTGAGCGACACGCTGCACGGCAGCTTGCCCACCTATCGCTTCCTGCCCGTTACCGAGACACGCGCGCTCACGCATGCGCTGCGCCCCTTCAAGATCGCCGACACGGTCGAGTTCCGGCGGCGACCAGCGCAACTCTGGGACGCGCCACTGCCGCTACCCTTCCAGGGCGCGCCGGTAATCGAGGCGCTGGTGGATGAGATGCAGCGCCACCGCACAGCGTCGCTGCTCTCGCTCTGCTACACGCCCGAAGAGCTGGAAGATGGGCCGCTCTTTCCGGAGCGCGATGAGCCAATCGCGCTGACCGGCGCGATGCGCACTGGTCGGCAGGAGCGCATGGAAGAGCGGCAGCAGGCGGCGAATGACGCGATCAACGAGACTGAGGCCATCGTCTCGGCCTACACCGATCTCTCGCAGCGTAAGGTGGTGGCCGTGCGCCATGCCGCGCTGCGCATGCGGGCGTTCCGCGTGCGGGCGCAACTGGCGGGCGCCGGGACACTCTCTGGCGCGCTGATCTCGCGCGTGGCCAGCGAGATCGCCGGGCCAGGCGAGACAACCGCGTTCGGCGCCTGGTCACATCCAGAGCTACCGATTGCAGGCGGCGCGATCTGCGAGCGTCCGCGATCAGCGCCGCTGCGTGGCGAGGAGCATAGCGCATTCGACCTCGCCGAGCGCAATCTGACGCTGCTGCGACACCAGCCATGGGGGTCTACCGCCAGTCAGGCCTCGATCTACGCCGACCTGGCCGACCTGCGCGAGGCGGCCTGCCTGCTGGCGCTGCCCACGGCGCCTAGCTGGCTACCTGAGCGCGGCGCGGCGCTGCCACTGGGCTATCGTGCGCGTGTCAGCGAGCCAGCGGTGCGCCTGGGTGTCAATCGCATCCGCGACCGCGAGCTGGCTGTACGCTTGAGCGTGGAGAGCCGCAACCAGCATCTCTGGCTGCTCGGCAAGACGGGCGTGGGTAAATCCACACTGATCGCGCAGATGGCGCTGCAAGACATCCGCGCTGGGCGTGGCGTGATCGTGATTGATCCGCACGGCGATCTGATCCGCGACATCGCCGGGCGCGTGCCACGCGAGCGCGTCGAGGATGTCATCCTCTTCGACCCAGCCGATGAAGAGTATCCGATGGGGCTGAATCCGCTGGAGTGCCAGACCGATGAGGAGCGCGCCATCATCGTCAGCTCGTTCATTGATATGCTGGTGCAGCTCTACGATCCGCATCATCAGGGAATAGCGGGCCCTCGCTTCGAGCATGGCGCGCGCAATCATATGCTGACCGTCATGTCGATGCCCGGCGGCACACTGGTGGAGGTGGTGCGCGCGTTCCAGGATGACAAGTTCGTGCGCAGCATCCTGAAGTATGTGACCGACCCGCTGGTGCTGCGCTACTGGCGCGACCAGATCAGTCGCACCAGCGATTTCCACCGCTCGGAGGTCACTGATTGGTTGGTTTCCAAATTTTCGCACTTCACGGTGGACCCCAAGATGCGGCGCATTTTCGGCCAGAGCCAGAGCGCCTTTCGCTTCCGCGAGGCGATGGATCAGGGCAAGATCGTGCTGATGAGCCTGGGCAAGGGCAAACTGGGGTCGGCGAATGCCAACTTCATTGGCTATACGCTGCTGCCGATGATTCAGCATGCGGCGCTCTCGCGTGCGAATCTGCCGGAAGCGGAGCGCCGCCCGGTTGCGCTCTACATAGATGAATTCCAGAACTACGCCTCAGTGGCGTTGGCGAGCATGCTGAGCGAGGCGCGCAAGTACAAGCTGGCGATGACGCTGGCGAATCAGCACATCGGCCAGCTGACCACGGACGTGCGCGAGGCGGTGATCGGCAACGCTGGCAGCATCGTCTCGTTCCGCACGGGCGCCGCCGATGGGCGCGCCGTGGAGCAGGCGCTGGAGCCATCGCCAGTGGCCGCGCAACATCTGATGGACCTGCCGCGCTTCACTGCCTACGCGCGGCTGCTCTCCGATGGCCAGCAAACACCCGTCTTCACGCTGGAGACGGAGGCGTTGGACTGCCCCTTCGACGAGCAGCGCTACGAGGCGGTGCGCGAGTGGTCGCGGCTGCTCTACGGTCGCCCGCGC
>JAICSR010000497.1 GCA_025936795.1 Ktedonobacterales bacterium
CGCTACCACCTGGAGCGCGACCTCAAATCGTGGAGCTTTTTGCAGCAGGCGCCGCAGCAGGCGCCACGCGCGCAGAGCTAGCCAGGCGGTTGATCGGGAACGGCGCGAGCGAGTTCGCGCGACTTGTCGCCCTGCCAAGCGCGTTTTCCACTGCCAGCCACCCGCGCAGCAAGCGACGTGACCGCCGCGATGCCGCATGCGGCGCGGCCTGCGTTCGCCCGGTCGGCGCGCGGATGGTACAATAGCGCATATCATTCGTCTGTAGGTACATGCGGATGGCGAGACACCTGCTGGAAGTCTGCTGAGGCAGGCTGGCGCATGAGGCGCAGAGAGGCGTGGAGAAGCGTGAGAGGCGCGCAACAGTGATGGAGAATATCGTCGCATTCATCGGCGCATTCCTCAAACATCTCATTGGCGTGTTGCTGCTCTGCTGGCGGCGGATGCTGCGGGCCGGGCTGATCGCGTTCGCGATTGGCGTGGTGCTGGTGATGCTCGTGGCGGTGATCGCCACCGGGCAGGCGTACCCCGGCGCGCTGGCGCTGGTCGTGGCGCTGATCTTCGGCGGCGCGCTGGCCTATGGCATCGCGCTGACCGTCTTCATCGAGGAGTTTCTGCTGGGCGTCGTAGACCTCATCAAGCTGCTGGAAGGCGACGTCAAGGGCGTGGCGCATCTCACCGCGACAGTGGCCGAGCGTGAAGTGGGCGACGTGGGACATGGGCTGCGCCGCCTGATTGGCCTGCCTGTCGCCGCCAGCCCGGCGCCGCCAGTTCCGGCAATGCCCGCCTTGCCAACACTGCCGACGCTGCCCAGATACCCCACCGCGCCCGCGCGCCCAGCGCCCCGCCCCGACGCGCTTGCGCGCGAAGCCGCCCTTGCAGGCGGCGCCTCGCTGCTCGCCCGCGCCGCGTCTGCCGCGTCTGCTCCATCCGCTCCTTCCGCTGCGCGCCCTCCACAGGCGACGGTGGCCGCTGAGCCATCCGCTCCGATCGAGCCAGCCGCCGATACGCAGCCTGCGCACCCGCCGACTGGCGAGCCTGTGCGCGCCGATCGCCTCCCGCGCATCGGCTGGACATATGAGCATGAGGCAATTCGGCCAACGCGCGCCACCCCACTGCCAGACACCTTGGCGGAACTGGCAGGCGTCGCCGTCGCAGGCGCCGGAGGCCTGCTGGGCGGGAGCGGCGCCCAGGCCGCGAGCGAGCCGCCCGCAGCGGATACGGCAGTTGTGGTTACCCCCAATGAGCCAGAGCCAGTTGCGCCAGAGTCGCTGGATGTCGCGGTAGTCGTTACGCCGACTCCGAGCGCGCCTGAGCCTGCCACCAGCGCGACCGAAGATGACGTTTCCCCGCTGGATGATGACCGCCTGGCTGAGCCACTGGCGCTGACACTGCCCGACGATGAGGCCGTCACGCTGGCCAGCGACACGCAGGCGCCACCCGATCCGTCACTCGATCCGCCACTCGATCCAGCGATGCTCAATCCGGCGTCCGCGACTACGCCACTGATCCCAGAGGCCGAGCCAGCAGCAGAGCCAACGGCAGAGCCAACGCTCGATCCGGCGATGCTGGCGCCTGCGCCCGCGACCACGCCACTATATCCTGAAGATGCGCCACTCGATCCGGTCATGCTGAGCCTAGCGCCTGCGACCACGCCGCTGCATCCAGCGGATGCGCCGCTCGACCCGGCGATGCTTGCGCCTGCGCCTGCCACGACCCCGTTCGTTCGCAAGGCCGAGCCGCTGGCAGAGGAGCAGGTGGCTCCAGCAGTGACGCCAGCGGTTGCGAGCGCGGAGCGTGAGCAGCCCGTCAGCCAGGATGCGTCAGCCGAGCCTGCGCCCACGCCAGAAGCCGCGCCAGAAGCCGCGCCAGTGGCGCCAGATGGGACAGCGAGCGGCGATGCGACGACAGCGCGCATGCGGTCAGCGCTCTCGCGCATCACGCGGCCAGTGGCGGGGCTAGGGACGGCGCTCGATGCGATCAACCGCGTCGCTCCAAATACCGAGCCACGCGCCAGCGCGCCAGAGAGCGGGCTGTGGGAGCGCCTGAGCCAGGCGTTGATTGACCGGGCTGGCGCGCCATCGAGTCCATTCGCTGCGCCACAAGCCCGCCCTGCGTCACCCAGCGTCAGCGAGGACGCCAGCGAGGATGCAGGTGGCGCATCCGCACCGGGCGAGGCCAGTGAAACACCGCAAGGCTGATAGATTCAGCCTTTTTGCAAACTCGTCAATTTCTCATCTTCATTTCAGGTTCACTTCATATTGAGTTCAGGTCATCTCGATATACTGGCCCCAATGTACGGATGATCTGGGCCGAACCCGGCAATGAGGCCATTGTGCCGGCCCATGCGAGAACACGGAGAGATGTCGTATGGACTACCTGCCGCTTGACCCCCCCACGCTCACGGATGACGCACTCCTGACTGAAGCCACCGCTGGCCCCTGGAGCAGCTTCCCTGGTCGCCCACGTCCGCGCCACGGCGCCGAGGTCGTGCGCTATCGTGGCATGGTGATGAACACACTCACCGGCTCGATCCTGATTCACGGGCGCCCGGTACGTCTCGCCGTGAAGGAGCGCGAGTTGCTGGCCGCGCTGATGCGCCGCTCTGGCCAGATCGTCAGCCCGCAGTGGCTCGCCATGCA
>JAICSR010000598.1 GCA_025936795.1 Ktedonobacterales bacterium
GCTACCCCCGCTGGCGATGGCCGAGGACGAAGACGCGCGCGAGGCCGCCGCCGACCGCGACGAGCAGCCACCCGCCGCAGGTGAGTAGCGAGGGCGCGCTGACCAGCGTGAGTGAGAGCATCCCCAACGCGAACGGCTGGGTCAACCCCTACCGCTACGATGGCCGTGACGGCGTGCGCTCTGACGCGGCAGGGCGAGTGCAAAGTCTTCTGTCAAGTGACCAGGCGTGAGCAGCCGAGGAAGCGGCGGGTGCGTGGGACGGAAGCGCCCAGATGGCGCAAGGCGCTGGCGATCTTGGTGTAGCCGCAGCGGCGGAGGAGCGAGAGCAGGCCATTGCGCAAGGCCGCCAGCGCCTGGGGCGTCGAGCCGCAATGCGCTTGTCCGGCATCCTCGCCACAGGTGACATCGCGGACGTAGTGCAGCCGGTTCTCAATCGTCCAATGTCCGCGCCAGGCGGCTTCGAGCGCAGGGGGCAGCACGGATGCGGGCAGACTCGTCAGGGCATAGGTCACCTCACTGCGCTGCGTGCCACTGGGGGAGAGCTGCGCCCAGGTCACGCGGCGCAGCGCTTGGTGGACGTCGGGCCAGCCCATGAGACCGAGCAGGCGAGTATCGATCAGACGGCGAGTGAGCGTGCGGTGTTCATGGCGGCCATGCCCTACGTCGCAGGTCGTCGTCTGCGCCTCCTGCTCGTCGGCCCACGCCGCCTCGGCGAACCACTCGGTCAGCGCCGTAGACAGGTCGGGCTGGTTGGCTTTGACGACCAGCAGGTAGTGGCCGCCTTGCGCCAGGATCAGCCGTGCGGTCGCGTGCTGCGTGTGCATCGCATCGAGCGTCACCAGACAGCCCTGCAGATCGCGGTCCTGCAGTAACGTGCGCACAGCGGGAATCTCGTTGCTCTTGGCGGCGACGGCCACCTGCCCGAGCACTTGCGTCTGGGCGTGTGTGACGATACTGACCAGATGGACCTTGGCCCCGTGCCGCTGGGCGCCGCGCACCGCCTTGCCGTCCACCGCGAGCGCCTGCAGCCCGGTCGCGCCGCCACCTGGCGGCGCGCTCGGCGCGCTCGGCGCGCTCGGCGCGCTCGGCGCGCTCGGCGCGGCAAGCGCCTGCTCTGTGTACGTCTGGAGACAGGCTTCGAGCGCCGCCACATCCACCCGCTGAAGCGCTCGGCGCAGGGTGGCGGCGCTGGGGATGCGACCCCAGGCGGTGGGGAGCCACGGCTGCCACTCGCGCGCATGCTCGTGGACCCACTGCCCAATCGCGGCGCCCGAGGGCATACCACTCACCAGCGCGGCGCAAATCAAGGTCAGCAATGTTGTCCAGGCGTAGCGGCATCCGCGCTGGGCGCGTGGGTCGGGAATCTGACGCACGCACTCGACCCAGGACGCTGATGGGGTCGTCGGTATGGTAGACTCGGATACGCGCATAGGGTCTCCTCTTCGCTTGGTTTTGGGACTTGGCGTGAGGATACTCTAGTTGCGCTGCTTTCTCATCCCCTCATCCCCTCATCCCCTCATCCCCCTCATCTCTTGCTGCTCAGTGCCGCTGCTCACACCTACGACGCTACGTGACGTAAGACTTTGCAATCACCCTGGCCGGTGACGGCCAGTTGGGCCGCTTGGTGGAGGCGGTCTTGAACCAAGTCTTGAACGCGCAGGTGAGTGAGCAACTCCAGGCCGCGCCGTATGAGCGCAGCGAGCAGCGGCAGGGCTA
>JAICSR010000539.1 GCA_025936795.1 Ktedonobacterales bacterium
GAGGCCAGCGCCAAAGGTGTCCGCTGAGTTGGCGCCTGTGTCGCCGGGCGCCAGGATGCTTGCCACACGCGCGTAGTCGCTGAAGAGCGTCGCTGGCGGCAGCGCGGCAAGCTGCTGGCGAATGGCGTCGGGCAGGTCTGGACGGATGAAGACGCGCCACTGTCCATCGGTCAGCCGCGCGACATGCACGCGCGGCGTCTCCTCGGTCGCTTCGCCTGCTAGCGGCGCCAGTGGGCCAGCGTCGGGGCCGCCGATGTGCGAGAGCGCCAGATAGATGTCGAGCAATGCGGGCATGGCGCCGGAATCTGAAGCGGAATCGGCCATAGTGGCGAGCGCGCCTTAGACGCTGCGGCTGGTCGGCGCCGACGCCGGGCTGGCCGGGCTGACCGCGCGCCGCAGCGGCACGATCTCGGCCAGCGCACGCGCAAGCTGCCGAATGGCGATCAGATATTCGTCGTGGGGCGTCGGCGCCTCGCTGCTCTTCACCGAATACTCGTCGCTCGCCGCCAGCAGATAGTCTGCGGGAAAGCCACCAAGGATCGGCAGGCCATGCTCTGGCGTCTGCTGTGGCAGTTCATCTGGGCGATGCGTGTCGGTGCGACAGAGCGCCACGCCCACGCGACCATACGGCGGCAGGCGGTCATCGAACTGGACGCCAAGCTGGTCGGCGTCACGCAGGCCCGTCTCGCCCGCCTCTACGAAGAGCGTCACATAGTCTACACCAGCCGATAGCCCGCCGATGCTCTGCAGCAGCGACGCATCGGTATCGAGCAGCAGTGTGTCTACTTTGCCGCGTGTCTCCTGGCGCGCGCGCTCCAGCAGCGCGGGCAGCGAATCGGGACGCAGCGAGGGCGGAACCCATAGTCCCAGGTTCTTCACTGGCCCGCGCTCCAGGAGGCGTCGCAACCGC
The DNA here is from genome assembly GCA_025936795.1 of Ktedonobacterales bacterium. Taxonomy (GTDB): domain Bacteria; phylum Chloroflexota; class Ktedonobacteria; order Ktedonobacterales; family JADMIN01; genus JAKAIY01. The sequence continues at coordinate 911 of JAICSR010000539.1, forward strand.
TCGTGGCGCCCCGTCAGGTCTACCAGCAAGACGCGTAACCCGCGTTCCACCAGTGCGCGTCCGAGATAGTAGCCCGTCACACTGATGCCGTGTCCGCGTCGCGCCTGAGTGAGCGCGATGCTGCGCGCTCCGTCCGATTGACCATCATGCCCCGCCATGCCGGAACCGCCACTGACCATAGCTGTAACCTCTTCCTCACCGCGCCGCGTTGCGCCTGTGCGCCACGTCTTCCTTTGCCGCCACAACGCGCTGGTGTGACATTGTCTATCGTATCCCGTCAAGGCTGTGTCGTCCAGGGCGGCGCGGCGACCGGCCACAGGCGTCAAGGCGATTCGGACAGGCAAAAGCGCGCCCCGTCCGTCACGTTCCTGTGCAGATGGGGCGCGCTTGCCGGGCCGCTGGGGGTCTGGCTGTGGACCTGCGGGCCGTGCAGCTTACGCCGCGACGCTGGCCTTCTCGACAGCCTGAACTTCGAGCGAGATCTTCACCTGATCGCTCACCAGCCAGCCGCCGCTCTCCAGCGCCACGTTCCACTCCAGGCCAAAGTCCTTGCGGCTGAGGGTCAGCGTGGCGGAGAAGGCCTGCAACGCCTCACCCTTCATGGTCTTGGTCACACCCTCGCGGGTGATGTCGAAGGAGATTGGGCGTGTCACGCCGTGCAGGGTCAGATCACCCGTCACACGGTACTGCTCGCCGCCGAGCGGCTCGACCTTTGCGCTGGTGAAGGTGATCGTGGGGTACTTCTCCGGCTCGAAGAAGTCGGCGCTGCGCAGGTGGGCATCGCGGTTTGCATCCCCGGTGCTGATGCTGGCGGTCTCGATGGTCACATCCACCTTCGAGTTTGCGGGAGTCGTCTCGTCAATCTCGATATCGCCGTGGAACTGGGTGAAGCGACCCTTCACCGTGGTGAACATCATATGCTTGACGGAGAATTCAATCAGTGAGTGGCTGGTGTTAATGTCGTACGCCATGTGGAGCAGAACCTTCTTCCTGTCGCGCTGGGCGCATCGCCGAGCGCATCGCTGACATGCCCGGCCCTGCCAGACGCGGCGCACTGGTTGCGCCGCGCTCCTGCTCATGGGCCATCGCTGGGAGACTCAGGCGCTGCCTGCGCCATCACTTCCTATGTGGAAGTTGCTTCCCTTGCAGTAATAAGTATCATAAATATAGCTATAAGTCAAGAGCGCGGTGTCCCATGTGTGTGAGGGCGCTGGCGCGGGCGCAACCCTCACTCCAACCCTCGCTCTCCCACCAGGAGAGAGGCTTTAGAGAGAGGCTTTAGTAAGATTAAGATGCAGTGGGCGCCACAATACGA
>JAICSR010000376.1 GCA_025936795.1 Ktedonobacterales bacterium
GCGGGGCCAGCGGTTAAAACCGCGCCTGACGGGCCTCCGGCCCACGAGGTCCGCCTCCGCGGACCCCCATCCGGATCCGGACCTGCGCAGGCGGGTCTGGTGGTGGCCCGCAGGCCACCTGCAGGCGCGGTTGCAACCGCTGGCTGCCCTCATCGGCGCAACCCCCGGTTTGTGGTAGAGCCAGAATCGCGCGCCAATTTGCGGGACGACTCATCGGGTCTGCATCGCGCTTCTGTGCAGGCGCATCTCTGCATGCAGTAGGATGTACTCGTGGTGCGGCGCTCACCGCACGCGCCGATACTGGCGCGAACAGCCGTCGCAGGAGAACAGCCGTGGCCAGGAATCACACGCGCACGACGAGCGGCGAGCAGCTTCAGCAGAGAAACCGCGAACTCTCGATCCTGATGGCCATTGCAGGCGCGCTCAATCAGTCGGTGGACCTCGATCAGGCGCTGAGGGCCACGCTTGCGCAGGTGGCCGCGCTGCTCGATCTGCGCACAGGCTGGATCTGGCTGCTCGACGAGGAGACTGGCGAGTCGTATCTGGCCGCTGCGCAAAATCTGCCGCCGGGGCTGGCTGCGCATCCACGCCGGATGGAGGGGCGCTGCTACTGTCTCGATACCTATCGCGCAGGCGACCTCGCAGGCGCGGCCAACGTGAACGTCGTCACCTGTACCCGCCTGCGCAGTCTGGTGGATGGAACGGACGGCCTGCGCTACCATGCCAGCATCCCGCTCTATGCGCACGAGAAGAAGCTTGGCGTGCTGAACGTCGCCAGCCCTGACTGGCGCGAGCTTTCACCTGATGACCTCAACCTGCTGCATGCGATTGGCGATCTGCTGGGCATCGCCGTGGAGCGTGCGCGGCTCTTCACACGCAGCGCGCAACTTGGCGCGCTCGAAGAACGCAACCGCCTGGCGCGCGAGATTCACGACACCCTCGCGCAGGGGCTGGCCGCTGTCGCGCTCCAGCTCGAATCAGTGGATGCGCAACTCGACGCTGGAGAGGCCGGGGACGCTGGGGCGCCCGACCCGGCGCGGCTGCGCGCGGGCGTGGGACAGGCGCTGGCGTTGACGCGCGCAAACCTGGAAGAGGCGCGCCGCTCCGTGCTCGATCTGCGCGCGGCGCCACTCGAAGGTCAATCGCTCGTCAAGGCGCTCGAAGCGCTTGCCGCTGAGGTGCGGTTGCGGCGAGGCAGGCGGGTCGCATTCGAGGTGACGGGCGCCGGGCGACCGCTACCGATGCGTGTCGAGGTGGGCGTCTATCGTATCGCACAGGAGGCGCTGACCAATGTCGCGCGTCACGCGCACGCCAGCAGCGCCCATCTGCGCCTTACGATGACACCAGAGGACGTGCGTCTGATCGTGGACGACAACGGCGATGGCTTCGATCCCGCCAGCATCTCGCCTGATCGCTTTGGGCTGCGCGGCATGAACGAGCGCGCGCGCCTGCTGAATGGCGAACTACGCCTGGCGACGTGTCCGGGCGAGGGAACTCGAATCGAGCTGGTGGCGCCGTTGGGAGCGCGCCAATGAGTGGGGCAATTCGCATTCTGGTGGCCGATGACCACCCCATCGTGCGCGATGGCCTCGTCGCCGTGCTGAACACCCAGCCCGATTTCGCGGTCGTCGGCGAAGCTGGCTCTGGCGCTGAAACCGTGCGGCAGGTGGCGGCGCTCGCCCCCGATGTGCTCCTGCTCGATCTGGCGATGCCAGATGGCGACGGCGTGGAGACGCTGCTGCGACTGCGCGAGCAACATCTGACAGCGCGGGTGATTGTTTTCACGGCCTTCGACACCGATGAGCGGATTCTTGCCGCCATTCGCGCGGGCGCGCAGGGCTATTTACTCAAAGGCATTCCGCGCGAAGACATCTTTGGCGCGATTCGCACGGTTTCTGCGGGCGGGTCGCTGCTCACGCCGGTCGTGGCGTCGCGGCTGCTGCGCCACGTCTCGGCTGAGGGCACGGCGTCGGCTACACTCACCCTGCGCGAGAGCGAGACGCTGCGCCTGCTCGGACGTGGCCTGCAAAACAAGGAGATCGCCGTGAGGCTTGGCGTTCGCGAGCGGACCGTCAAGTTTCATGTCGCGGCGTTGATGCGCAAACTGGGCGCGGGCAACCGAACCGAGGTCGTGACGCGAGCGACGCAGGCGGGCCTGCTCACGCTGGCGCCCAACGAAGCGCCGCGCCCGTAGAGGCGCACACTGGCAGCGATGGCGCTGACCCAAAGGACAGGATCGCCCTGCCCCATACGGACAGTGTCTTGAGCATCCATCTCGCCTACACTCTTGAGCATGGCGGCGCGCGTCGCACCCTGGGTGAGAAGCCAGACACGCGGCAGCCGCAGGAAGGCAGATGACGCGATGACAACCACACCGACAATACTCATCACGGGCGCGTCGCGCGGGCTGGGGCTTGCGCTGGCGCGTAGTCTGGCGCAGCGCGGATGGACCCTGGTGATAGACGCGCGCGGCGCCGATGCGCTGGAGCAGGCGCGCGCCGAGCTAGCGCGCTCTACGCGGGTGATTGCGCTGGCTGGCGATGTCACCGACGCCGCCCATCGCAGCGCGCTCGTCGAGGCGGCGCAGACGTGCGGCGGCCTGGACGCCGTCGTCAACAACGCGAGCGACCTTGGCCCCAGTCCACTGCCGCCGCTGCTCGACTATCCGATTGAGGCGCTCGCAGCGGTCTATCGCGCGAATGTGCTTGCGCCGCTAGCCTTGCTCCAGGCGGCGCGTGGGCAGTTGAAGCCCGGCGCGCGGCTGCTCAATATCACCAGCGACGCGGGCGTCGAGGACTATCCCGGCTGGGGCGGCTATGGGTCGAGCAAAGCCGCGCTGGAGCAGCTCTCGCATGTGCTGGCCGCTGAGAATCCAGACCTGCGCGTCTACTGGGTGGACCCCGGCGACATGCGTACGCAGATGCACCAGGATGCCTTCCCCGGCGAGGATATCAGCGACCGCCCGCCGCCAGAGGAGAGCGTGCCAGGGCTGCTCGACCTGCTCACTGGCGCGCTCCCCAGCGGGCGCTATCGTGCGCGTGAGCTTGCGCAGCCCGCCGCCGACGATCAGGCTGCCGAGAGCGCGGCGACTGCGCCGCAGGCGGGCGGAGTGAAAGAGCTACGACTTGCGCTGACGGTGGACGACTTCGATCAGGCGCTGGCGCTCTACCGCGATGGTCTGGGGTTACCCATCGTCACCGACTGGACCGATGGCGCGACTGGCCGCAGCGTCGTGCTGGGGGCAGGCGCCGCGACCATCGAACTGCTCGACCACGCTGACGCCGCATACACCGACAGCGTCGAAGCTGGCGGCCAGCAGGCAGGGCCGGTGCGGCTCGCGCTGGAGACGCCGAATGTTGCGGACGCCGCCGCGCGGTTGCAGGCGCATGGCGCCGAGCCAGTGGCTCCGCCTGCGCATACCTCCTGGGGCAATCTGACGCAGCGTCTGCGCACGCCCGATGGCATGCACATCTCCCTCTATCAGCCCGACCCGGAGGCCGGGGATAGAGGCGAAGGGTAGACTTTCAATGGCTAAGCGCTTAATACATCCCAGCGATGCGGATCGCCGCAGCCATCTCGACGACCAGTTGGGCGACCGCGAATTGTCAGATGGTAACGCGCCGTCGGTCTCCGAGATGGCGCTCGATTTCACGCTGCCGCCGCACCTGGAGGCGACTGAGCCGCCCGAAGCGCGTGGCCTGGCGCGCGACGATGTGCGGCTGATGGTTTCCTATCGCTCCACGCCGGAGATCACGCACATGCGCTTCGGCGAGATCGGCGCGGTGCTGCGCGCAGGTGACGCGCTGGTCATCAACACCAGCGGCGTGTTGAACGCTGCGTTGATGGCCACGCGCGCGGATGGCGCCGTGATCGAGCTGCACCTCTCGACCCGCCTGCCCGGCGGCTTCTGGACTGTCGAGCCACGGCTGCCGCAGCCGACTGGCTCACTGCCCCTGCGCGACGACTTCGCAGGCGAGACGCTCACGCTGCCCGCAGGGGCGACTGCGACGCTGCACGCGCCCTATCCCGCCGAGGCAGATCCGCCCCGGCTCTGGCTGGCCACCCTGCGTGCGCCGCAGCCGCTGCATGA
>JAICSR010000380.1 GCA_025936795.1 Ktedonobacterales bacterium
CCCCCCCCGCGCGGGGGGGGGGGGGGGGGGGGGGGGGGCGCCCCGCGAGCGCCGACACCTCAGGCGGACGTGTTACGACTCATGCGCGCTTTCCACTGGAGGCGCGCTATGCTGCTGCGACGCCAGTTGGAGCGCCACGACGGGCAGCGAGAAGAAAAACGTTGAACCCTGGCCTGCGGCGCTCTCCACCCAGATCGTTCCGCCGTGCCGCTGGATGATTTCCGCCGCAATATACAAGCCTAAACCCAGCCCAGGGATGGCGCCTTTCTGGTCGTTCGTTGCCCGGTAGAACTGCTCGAACACATGCGGCGCCTGGTCTGCGCTGATTCCAACCCCAGAGTCCTGCACAGACACGGTCACAGAAGCGTCATCCGTGGCCGTCTTGACCAGCACGGTCGTCTCACGAGCAGAGTATTTCACGGCGTTGGTCAACAAATTGACGAGCGCCTGTCCAATGCGGTCACGATCTCCATGGACGGTCGCGTTCGACGCCTCCTCGAAGACAATCGTATGGTGTTCCGCTGTCCGTTGCACCTCTTCGATAGACTCCGCGACCTGATCATCTAGCGCAAAGTCGGCTTCGTGGAACTGAAGTTTCCCGCTCTTGATCTTGGTCACGTCGAGCAAATCGCCGATCAGCGCGGTTAGCTTGTTGATCTGCGCGTCCACTTTGCCGAGATGGGCGACTGCGCTCGCATTGCCTTCTCTTGCCAGGCGCTTCTGGAGGACTTGCACGTATGCTTTGATGCTGGTCACAGGCGTCTTCAGCTCGTGGCTCACCACGGCCAAAAACTCATCCTTCTGCTGCTCCTGCAAGACTCGCTCCGTGATATTGCGGGTCGAGCCAGCGACAATCGCCACCTCGCCATCGTCGCCAAGCACCGGAGAGAAGATGTACTCGTAATACCCCATCACGCCGGTTGGACTCGTGTAGGGGGTTTCATCAACAATCTGCTGCTTCTGCTCGACCACGCGCTGAATATAGGCATGCAGTGTCGTGGCAAGGTCTTCCGGATACGGCAAGTCGTGAAAGGTCTTCCCGACGATCTGCTCCAGTGAGATACCAAGCAAGTCCAGCAGTGGCCGGTTCGAGTAGATGAATCGGCCCTCGCGGTCAAAGGCATAGACAAAGTCAGTGATATTCGTCAGCAGGGAGTCGAACATTTGCGCTTGCCGCTTGAGCTGTTGAGCATGCTCTTCGCTTGTTTGCCGCGCGATTACCAAATCGGTGACATCTATGCCGTGCGCAAAGACACCGACAATCTCTCCCTGCCTGTTTCTCCGCGCCTGGTACACAAAATTCACATACCGCACGACCTCAGGCGCGCTAGCGGTCTCCTGAAGCAGGACCTTCATCTCCGTGCCGACAAAAGGGACTCCCGTATGCAGCACCGCATCCAGCAGCTCAATGTAGCCTTGGCCCGCTACCTCGGGCAGCGCCGCGAGGAGAGGCTTGCCGATGATATCTCTCTGACCAATCAATTGGTAATACGCGGGATTCGCCATTTCAAAGACATGATCTGCCCCGCCGAGGACAGCCATGAACGCGGGCGCTTTCTCAAAGACCTCGGTCAGCGCTGAAAGCTCACGTATTGCCGTCTGGTCGCCAGAATCTATCTGCATGGAATATCTCTCGCCTGGAACACCGCGCACGCTCTCGCGGTAGCACTATGTCACACGCCAGTACCCGCGCGTGTGCGAACGAGATTGCCAGAAAGCGCCTTCTCCTTCGACCATCCCACGCAGAGCAAGCTATAGGCCACCTCGCGGGCAAGCGGAGCCATCCTTGCCTGCCCGCGAGACGCCCTTCGCCGTCCGCGCGCACATCCTTGCATGCGCATATAAGCGGCGGGGGAATCAGGCCTGCGCAGGCGCGGAGGTGGCTGGCGCGCTTGCCTCGTCCTGCGGCGTGGTGAAGCCGCGCGCCGGGTAGACTCCGGCGACGATGACCATCAGCAGCATCCAGGCGGTGGACTAGAAGCCCGAACAGGACGCCCATCCCGCGCCGTCGCGGCGTATGTCAATCGCCGCATTGGTCGGCGCGCGGTAGAATACGTAGATGTGGCGCCGAATCTGGTTTCTCTCGCGTGGAGAGAGCGGCTGGAGAGAGCTGCGCACGCTGAACAAACGATAATTCGTGAACGATGCTGGCGCGATGGGGCGCAGGTGGGCCTGCACTGATGCGGGTAGTACCAGAACAGGGAGAGTAGCGCCATGCCGGTCAATACCGCTATGGAAACACGCCAGCTTGGCGTGAGTGAGTTGAAGATTACGCCGATTGGCCTGGGAACCTGGGCGATTGGCGGTGGTGGTTGGGAGTTTGGCTGGGGCGCGCAGGATGATGAGGAGTCCATTGCGACGATTCATCGCGCGCTCGACATGGGCATCAACTGGGTGGACACCGCCGCTGTCTATGGCCTGGGCCGCTCCGAGGAGGTCGTGGGCCGCGCCTTGAGCGGCCACAGCGAGCGCCCCTATATCTTCACCAAGTGTTCGATGATCTGGGACGAGCAGCGCAAGGTGGGGCATAGCCTCAAGAAGGATTCGGTGAAGCGCGAAGCCGAGGCCAGTCTGCGCCGCTTGCAGGTCGAGACGATAGATCTCTACCAGATTCACTGGCCCAACCCCGACACCGAGATTGAAGAGGGCTGGGCGGCGATGGCCGAACTCCAGCGCGAAGGCAAGGTGCGTTACCTGGGCGTCTCGAACTTCAGCATCACGCAGATGCAGCGCGCCCAGCAGATTGCGCCAATCACCGCGCTCCAGCCGCCCTATTCGCTGATCGAGCGCGGGATCGAGGACGAGATTTTGCCCTTCTGCGCGCGCAACCAGATCGGCGTCATCGCCTATTCGCCGATGGCGTCGGGCCTGCTCTCAGGCAAGATGACCCGCCCGCGAGTCGCCGCGCTGCCAACTGACGACTGGCGCCGACGTAGCGCGGCGTTCATCGAGCCACAGCTCTCGCGCAACCTCTATCTGGTGGAGACGCTGCGCGACATCGGCCTGCGGCACGGGCGCACGGCGGGCGAGGTCGCCATCGCGTGGGTACTGCGTCGCCCAGATGTAACCGGCGCGATTGTCGGCGCACGCAGCCCGGCGCAGCTCGATGGCGTCATCGGCGCGGGCGCATTCCGCCTCACGCCAGAGGAGATCGCCGAGATCGAAGCGGCGCAAGCGAAGTAACGACCTCACCCCCAGCCCCGCTCCCAGCGAGCGAGGGGAGCCAGATTCCCCCTCGCCCTGTGGGAGAGGGGGCCAGGGGGTGAGGTCGCGCCTTACGCGGTCGGCGTCTTCTGCTTGCCAGCGCCTTCCTTGCGCTGATTCTCCGGGCGCTCGCTGGCCGCCACACGCCCGCCTGCCGCGTCGCCAGCGGGCCAATCGCCAGCGCCAGCCGAGGCGTGCTGCTTGGTCAGCCGCTGGAGCAACTCGCGGTTGAACGCCGGGAGGTCGTCGGGCTTGCGGCTGGTGATGAGGTTGCCATCCACCACCACCTCGCGGTCGACCCACTGGCCGCCAGCGTTGCGGATGTCATCTTGCAGCGTCGGCCAGCTCGTCATCGTGCGCCCGCGCGCCAGCCCGGCGGAGACCAGCTCCCACGGCGCATGGCAGATGATCGCCATCGGCTTGTGCGCGTCGTCCATCGCACGGAGGAAGTCGTGCATCTCGCCATTCATCCGCATTGCGTCGGCGTTTAGTGCGCCGCCGGGCAGCACCACCGCCACGTAGTCCTCTGGGTTCGCTTTGTCGAGCGTGCGATCTACCGGGACCGTGACGCTCTTGTCATGATGCTTGAATGCCTGAATCTTGCCGCTGTGTGGCGCGATGATGTCCACCTTGATGCCCGCCCCGCGTAGCGCCTTCACCGGCTCCGTCAGCTCCGCTTCCTCGAAGCCATCCGTTGCAATCACCGCGACCCGATCCTCAGCCGCCTGAGCCATCTTGGAACTGTCCTTTCCGCTTGCGTCTCAAGTCGTATCTCCTGTGTCTTGCTGGCCTGACGTTCTGCGCCGGGCCGGGCGCGCGGTATCCCG
>JAICSR010000339.1 GCA_025936795.1 Ktedonobacterales bacterium
CGCGCTACGGTCGTGTTCGTCAGACATCCGCGCGTGGCTCCCGTCCGAGGATGCGGCGCGTGGCGAACCAGGCGGCAGGCAGCAGCAGCGCGGCAGCCAGCAGCTTGAGCGCGTCGCCAACGATGAACGGCGCCAGCCCCAGCGCGACCACGTGACCCCAGCCGACGAAGCGCGCCAGCCAGAGCATGCCGCAGGCGTCGATGGCGATCTCGCCCGCCAACATCGCCGCGATGGCGGTAGGAAAGGTGCGATCCCAGCCGCGCTGGGCCAGCCAGCCGACGACCAGCGCTGCCAGCGCGAAACCCGCCAGGTAGCCATCGCTGGCGACGCCCGGCACGGCTGCGAAGACTGGCAGCCCAGCCGCGCCCGCCAGCAGATAGAGTGCGACACTGGCCAGACCGCGTGGCGCGCCATACGCCGCCGCCAGCAGCAGCACGGCGAATGTCTGCCCCGTGATCGGCACAGGCGTGAATGGCAGCGGAATGATGACATGCGCGCTGAGCGCCAGCGCCACCACACCGACGACGGCTAGCGCCGCCTCGCGCGCTACCCTGCCCAGCATCGCCTTGCCAGGCTGGGCGCCAGGCTGGGTGTCGGCAGTGGTCGCGCCACGCGCCACAAACACATCTACCAGCGCGCCGCGCTGGGTTCCTTGCGAGAGCATCAGTCTACGTCCTCCGGATGATGATTGTTGGATCGCCGCCGCTCTGGGCAGGCGAAGTAGCTGGTCAGCCTGTGTCACGTCGGCGACTGATACCCCTGGCGTCAGACGCCCAAACTAACATTCAGTATAGCGTATCTGCGTCCATCGTCGCCCAGCCAATCGAGCGACCGGGCGAACATGCCGCGCATACTCCCCTGCGACGTTCTCATGCAGCGTTCATCGCCGTTCAATCCGCTCTTCATCAAGCGCGCAAGCCTCCTGTGTACATAGCCCCATCTGTCCCACTCCGCTTGCCGTAAGGGTTGGCAGCGCTTAGTATGCTGCTGTAGCAAACCGTTCGCTGGAGTGGTCGCCGCGCGCCCGCGCAAGGGTAGCGTTGTCGTGAGTGACCAATCACTACTGTAGAGCAGGCGTCAGGCCGTAGAGGAGGCGTAGTAGATGGGCAGGGGCTTTCGTGGTTCCTACGATGATGAGCCGCGCAATGGCAGCGGCCCGCGAGAGAATCCCGCTGGGCGGCCAAGCCGAGCCTCTGGGGAGCGCTCTGTGCCGCCAAATTCACCCAGCCGCACTGGCGGCGCGCCACGTGGACGTGGCGCGTCCTCTGACCCACGCTCTGGCCCAGGCTCGAATCCACGCTCGAATCCACGCTCGAATCCACGCTCTGGTCCCAGCGGCGGACTGATCCGCCCGGCTGGCCCGGCAGATGGCGGCTACGACGCGCCGCGCCGCTCAAGTCGGCCCGGCGGACCCGGCGATACTCCTTCGCGCAGCCAGCGCTACGATAGCGCGCGCCAGACACGCGCGCCGCGCGGCGATGGCTACGATGGGACGGGCGCGTACTCGGCGCAGGGCCGCTCAGTCGGCGCGCGCGCGCGTGACCTCTCGAAGAGCATGTCGCGTCAGCTTAGCTCGATGATGCAGACGGCGCGCGGGGCGATGCGCGGGCGGCGCGATGACGCGGGCGACCGCGGCGCATCGGGCTACACGCCCTCCGTGGCGATGGGCGCGATGGGGGCGGACGCTCCCACCGACGTGACGCCAGCCACCTATCGCCGCTCGCGCCTGCGCCTGCGGGCGCGCAAGTGGCGCATGGGGCGCCATAACCCCCACGCGATGTGGTACGCCATCGGGTTCGCGCTCTCGGCGGCGCTGCTGGTCTCGATGCTCGGCGCTGGCACAGGCGGCGCCTACTACGCCTTCAACTACTACGGCCAGCACCAGGGTGACATCGCTGCCGTCGCGGATTCAGCGGCGCTCGGCAGCACGACGATCTACGACCGCAACGGCAACATCCTCTACACCGTGCCGAAGTCTACCGGCGTCAACATCTATCTGAGATACGACCAGGGCGACATCGGCACGAAAGTGGCGGATGCCACGGTCGCAACCGAAGACCACACCTTCTGGGACTCCACCAACATCGGCATTGACTGGACCAGCATCTTCCGCTCGTTGCTTGCGGACGCGGGCAGTGGCAGCGCCTCACAGGGCGGCTCGACGATCACGCAGCAGTTGGTGAAGAATCTCGTACTGCACGATACCTCTAAGGCGATCCAGCGCAAGATCAACGAGGCGATCCTCTCGGTTGGCATCACCACCAGCGGAACCTACCCGAAGTGGAAGATTCTCGAGATGTACCTCAATACCATTGACTACTCCGATGGGAATCTGGGCATCGAGACGGCCGCAGAGAATTACTTTGGGCTGCAGCCAATCAAAAACGCGACGAAATGTGGCAGCACGACCTTCGCGAAACCACGCACCTGCTGGGCGAACCAGCAGCTCGACTGGGCGCAGGTTTCGATGCTGGTGGGTGTTCCGAATGCGCCAACGACGTTTAAGCCAAGCCAGTTCAGTTGCGAGCCGCCAGATGGCCAGACCGCTGCGCAGGGCTGCCCGGAGAGCAAGTGGGACAACCCCTGCATCGGCGACCCGGCGAATCTGACGAACCCCAACTGCGTCCCAAACGTTGATCCTGGCAACTTTAACTCTCAAGTCAATGGGCATGAGTGGCTGGTCTACCGCCGCGCCTCGGTCGTGCTCGTTAGCCTGCTCAACTACCACTACATTGACAGCGCGACCTACAAGAGCTCGCTGCAAGAGGTCTACAACATCCTGCTGAACCACAAGGTTGGCTCGCACCTGGGGGGTTCGGCTGCCGCGACCTTCGGCGTGACGAAGCTGGCGCCGCATTTCGTGGACTACATCCTCAACACGGTGCTGCCCAGCCCACCGTTCAACATCACGGACCCTGACGCCGATGGCATCAAGGTCTACACTACGCTCGACCTGAGCCTTGACGAGTACGCCATCAAGCGGGCGCAGTACTACATCTTGCAACCGCATACGTTAGAGTGGCCAAACTACGATGGGAAATGTCACTGTACGTTACCGTCGCTTGCGGATTCGGCCAACATCCACAATGCGGCGGTCGTGGCGATGGATCCGCATAATGGCGACATCCTGGCGATGGTTGGCTCGGTAGACTACACCAGTCGCGACCCAAAGGTCAACGGCTTTTTCAACGTCGCTACGTCTGGGAACCGCTCGATGGGTTCATCTACCAAGCCGCTGGTCTATGCGACGGCCTTCCAGATGGGCTGGGATCCCGGCACGATCCTGCAGGATTCGCCCACCTGCTTCCCCAACCCGATTCCCGATGATCCGAAGACGGGGAAGCCGGTCGTAGACCCGGCGGCGAAGGGTTGCCCAGGTGAGTATGTGCCGCACAACTACGATTCCACCAGCTTCTCTGGTCATATCCCGCTGAGATATGCGCTGGCGAACTCGCTGAACGTGCCAGCGACCCAGACGATGGAGTTTGTCGGCGCGACGCCCAGCACCTCCGACGCCTTCCTGGCTGAGGCGCAACGCATGGGCGTCACCTCGCTGACCAAAGGCGCGATGGGGCCATCCACTGCGCTCGGCACACAGAACATCTCGCTGCTGCAACTGACCAACGCCTACGGGGTCTTCGCCGACCAGGGCAAGCATGTGCCGCCGCGCTCCGTGCTGGAGATCGTCAATAGCTACGGACAGGTGGCCTACACGGCTCCGGACCCGACAGCCGCGCAGGTGCTCAGCCCACAGGCCGCCTATGAGATGACCTCGGTACTCACTGACTCCAATGCGCGCATCCCGGACTTCAACTTCAGCAACCCACTGGAGTTCGATGAGCAAGGTGGCAACGCGCCAGACAACCAACTGGGCTTCCCGGCAGTTGCGGGCAAGACGGGTACGTCACAGGGTATCCACGGTCCGCGCGACATCGTGACGATGGGCTACTCACCCTATATGGCGCTGGGTGTCTGGGCGGGCAACTCCGATTCCAGCGACCTGCAAAGCGTCATTGGTATCGCGGGCGCTGGCTACATCTTCCATGACATCATGGAGTGGTCCATCAAGCACTACAACTGGCCGAAGGGCGTGCAGTTCCCGATTCCGCCCGACATGGCGCGCGGCGTCTTTAACTGCTCAACGGGCCTGGCTCCGTACGCAGGCACAACCACGCCGCAACCCTGCGACCAAAGGAAAGATCCAACCGCATCAAATTTCGTTAACATTTGGGCGGCATGGAATCCGGGTGGTTACTCGCCGCAGTTGAACACCGACTGGTACATCCAAGGGCAGCCGTGGGTCCACTCATGACGCGGCCCACGGCATAGCGGCTGATACGCAACAGGCCAGGAGCGCACGCCCGTGTGGGTGGCGCACTCCTGGCCTGCTGTTTTGCTGTGTTGTGAGGGGATGGCGGCGCTCAACCCTCACCCCCAACCCCTCTCCCACGAGGAGAGGGGAGCCGGAAGGGATGTTTTCCCCTCGCCCTTTGGGAGAGGGGCCAGGGGTGAGGGTTTGCCCTAGTTCATCCGTTGCGCGATGGGGGTGCGCTGGTC
>JAICSR010000017.1 GCA_025936795.1 Ktedonobacterales bacterium
CGCGTCTACCTCCGCGCCAACCACCGCGCCTGCCATCGGCTGGGCGACGAGTCCTTCCCACACACCGCTCGATGCGCCGAATGCTCGTTCTTCCAGCATCGTGCGCCCAAAGAGCGCCACACCGACCAGGTACACCACAAGGCCAGGGATGGCGACCAACCAGACCGGGCCGAGTGTCACACCTAGCGTGACCTGTGGCGCATACACCAGCGCCGCGCTCAGCACGAACCCCAGGGTCATCAACACCTCCGGCGCGCGCATTACGGGGGCGCCACGCAACACGCGAGCGGTTAGCGCAAACAGCAGCAGGCATTGAGCCGCCTCGGACGCGATCATCGCTAGCGCCGCTCCCTGGCCATGCAGGCTGGGAATCAGCAGCGCATTGACCGCCAGGTTCACAACCAGACCGCAGCCAGTCACGACTGTGAGCGCGGCCTGGCGTGGGCTGGCTGAGAGCAGAGTGATGGGAGCGGCGTTGACATAGCTCAACAGAATGGCGCCGGCCAGGATCGTCAGCATAGGCGCCGCCGCGCTGTAGGCCTGCCCGTAGAGCAGATTGACGAGCGGGTTGGCGCCGACGAAGAGCAGCGCCGAGAGCGGCAGCCCTACGGCGAACATCCCTCCCAGGAGACGCTGATACGCCCGCGCGGCTCGCGCACGGTTGTCGGCGAGATAGGCCGAGATGACCGGATAGGCGGCGGAATTTGCGGCGCCCGGCAAAACGAGCGCCAGTTCCAGTACCTTATAAGCGGCCTGGTAGATACCTGCCGCTTCAAACCCCACGAATGTCGTCAGCAGCAGCAGATCGGCGCGGAAGTAGACGATTCCGAGCAACGCGCGCACGACAAAGGGCGTCGCCGAGCGCCCCATCGTCACCAGTGTCTTGCGTGATATGTCGGCGTCGCCGGGCCAGATCAGGCGGAACATCAGCACGAAAGCCACGACCATCGGGAATGTCTGCGCAATCGCGCTGGCGACCAGCACACCCAGCAGCCCCAGCCCTGCGAAGAGCGCCACGAGGCCGAGGGCGGCATTGGTCAGGCTGCCGATGACGCTGAGCACGGCAGACACGCCAATGCGCTGCTGGGCATTGAAGACAGCGCTCACCGTCACCCAGATCGCACGAGGTACGAGCGAGGCGCCTGTCACGAACGCGAGCATGACAAAGTCTGGCGCGTGGCCGAGCACGATGGATAGCGTCCAGCCAATGCCAGTCAACGCGCCCACGGACAGGATTCCCAGGCCCAGCGCGAGTATGAGACCGTGCACCACGCTGTCTGCGATGGAGATCTTGCGGCTGGCGAGGTCGCGGGTTATGCTGCGGCCCAGCCCTTGCTCGATCACGGTCTGGAAGAACGCCAGCAACGCCCAGAGGGTCGCAAAGCGACCGAATTCCGAGACACCCAGCCGTTGCGCCAGGATCAACACATAGACCGCGTTGGCAGCCTGGACAGGAATCTGAGCGATGACCAGATAGCTGCTATTTTTGACCACGCGGCGAGTCTGAGGCATTCAGCGCTCTCCAATGGAGCCATGAGGGGATGGCTGCTGAGTTTCATCTATTATCGTGCGCCGGTCAAGTGGCCGACGGGCTGCGTCATCTGCCAAGGGGCAACTCCGCCAGCATCGCGAGGCAGCCGTTTTACTTGCCAGCCGCGAGCGTGCGGACTGCTGACGGGAGAACGCGCTCGCGCTGGCGCGGCCAGAGGTAGCGTTTGCGGACGAACCGCGCCATGCTGCGATAGTGGACCCAGGTGCGCCACGTCAGCCAGCGACGATCGGTCACCGCCTGATGGTGATGGATCATCTGGGCCTGTGGCACATACATGACCTTCCATCCATGCTGACGCATCCGATACGCCCAGTCAATGTCCTCCACGTAGAGGTAGTAGCCTTCGTCCATCATGCCAACATCCTCCAGCGCCTCTCGCCGGGTCATCAGGCAGGCGCCGAGCATCCAGTCCACGTCCACCGGTTGCGTGTGATCAACGTCCTGCATGAGATGGTAGTGGTTGAAGGATGAGTCCTTGAGATAGCGTCGCAAGGGCGTGCGGCGGGCGATCACAGAGCGCGCGGTCGGGAAGCGCCGACACGATGGCTGGACGCTGCCGTCTGGGAAGCGTAATTGCGCTCCGCAGAGGCCGACATCGGGATGTGCGCGCAGGAAGTCCACCAGGGTCTCCAGCGCCCCGCCAACCACCTCGGTGTCGGGGTTGAGCAGCAAGAGAAAGTCGCCGTGCGCCAGTCGCATGCCGGTATTGTTGTTGGTGGCAAACCCGTGGCGCCTGCTGTTGACAATCAGGCGTGCAACAGGCAGGTGAACGCCCACGAGATCTGCTGAGCCGTCCGTCGAGCAGTTATCTATGACAAAGACTTCCATCTGGAGGCGGCTCATCGCAGGCTTGAGCGATTCGAGACAGGCAGCCAAATAGTCGGCGTGATTGTGCGTGACGATCACGATAGAGAGGTCCATACACAGCTCCTTCAATCACCTACACCACCACGTACACCTCATCACGAGTCACGGCGCGTCACATCGTCGGTGAATTGGCGCGCAACAACCGTCTCCCGCCGCTGCGCAAAAGCGGATGTCGCATGAACCACGTCTGCGGGCGCAGTCGCTCCATCGGGAGGCTCGATCAACGACTCATAGAGCCGCTGGGTCTGGTCAATCGTCTGCGCCAGGCTGAACTGTGCGAGCGCCCGCCGCCGAGCCGCCGCCCCCATGGCGCGTCGCCTGGCTGGGTCACGCCCCAGCGCCAGCATCGCCTCCGCAAGCGCGGCGGTAAGCGCAGCAGTCGCCCCCAGTGGAATCAGCGTCCCTGTGACGCCATCTTCGATCACCTCGCGCGCGCCGCCCAGCCCGGTCGCGAGCGCTGGTAGCCCTGCCGCCGCCGCCTCCAGCAGGGTCAGGCCAAAGCCTTCCGGCTCGTGGGTCGGGAGCGCGAACAGGTCAATCGCCGCATAGAAGCGCGCTACGTCACGAATGAAACCCGTGAACACCACGTCGCCCGTCAGGCTCAGACGCTCGACGCGCGCCCGCAGCCCTTCCACATATCCCTCGTACCCTGGATACGGCTTGCCCGCGATCAGCGCGACCACCTTACCGGCGTAGCCAGCTTTCACCCGGGCCAGCGCCTCGATCAAAGCGTCAGCGCCCTTACGGGGGTTGAGATAGCCCATCGAGCCGACGACGAGCGCGTCGCTGGGCAGGCCGAATGACTGCCGCGCGTGTGCGCGACCGGGCAGATACTCGCTGCGCGCAGGGTCGAAGCCGTCATAGATGATCTGGGTGCGCTCGTGATGCGGGAACGCTGCGAACTGATCGGCTGCGGCGTGTGAGACACAGAGCACGCGCTGCGATGTGCGCAGCATGAGCGGGCCATACCAGCGCCACAGCCTGGAACTGGCCGCCGTGATCTCGCGCACATGCCAGACATGCGGCTTGTGGGCCAGCCGCGCTGCGAAGGCGCCTGAGAGCACCACTGTGCTGTTGGTGTGGATGATGTCGGCGCGCATCGCGTGGGCAATCCGCGCGACCGCCCGTGTTGAGGGGAGCAGCGTGGCAGCCAGCGAGGCAAGCCCGCGTAGGCCAAGTAACTCTTTGCGCGCCACCGTCAGGTTGGGCACGATGTGCGTGGGGACGGCGATCTCGCGGAGCGCATCTTCCAGCGCGCCGTGGGCGGGCAGGATGACCTCCGCAGTCCAGCCTAGCGGCGCACGCTGCGCCAGCAGGTTCAGCAGGCAGCGGCTGGCGCCATAGAGATCGGCGGTCGGGTTGAGGTAGAGGACTCGTGGCGCAGACATCTCGCTCATACGCCCTCCCCTGCGATGCGCTGATACACCCGGATCGTCTCGTCGGCGGTGCGCTGCCAGGTGAATGCGGCGGCGCGCTGCCTGCCACGGCGCGTCATCTCGTCGCGCTGGCTCGGCGAGGAGAGCGCCTGCCAGATAGCCTCCGCCAGGGCCGCTTCGTCCGTGGGGTCCACCAGCAGCGCAGCGTCGCCCGTGATCTCCGGAATCGCGGCGACGTTGGAGGCGACCACCGGAACGCCGCTCGCCATTGCTTCCAGCGGTGGCAGCCCAAACGTCTCGTAGAGCGAGGGATACACCACCAGATCAGCCATGCGATAGAGCGCTGGCAGGTCATCCACCACTGGCCCGGGCAGCAGAATGTCGTTCCCGGTGGGATCGAGTTGCGCCCGCGCCGCCAAAACCTCCGCGTCGCCCCAGCCACGGCTGCCCGCCAGCACGAGTTGATGCGGTATCGCATGCTGGCGCTGCGCGGCCTTGAAGGCGAGCATCAGGCGCACGAGGTTCTTGCGCGGCGAGAGCACGCCGACGTGAAGGAGATATGGGCGGCGCAGCCCCAGCCGCTGGCGAACTTCATCCAGCGCTTCGGACGCAAGCGGCAGGAAGAACTGCTCGTTGACCCCCAGCGGAATGACATCAATTCGCTCAGGCGCCAGGCCCAGCGCCTGGACCATCGCCTGGCGGCTGAACTCGGACTGGGTGATGATGCCCTGCGCCCGCCTGATTGCGCGCAGGCGCACGGTGCGCGTGTACTGCACCATCCAGGGCGTGTAGAACTCGCGATGATGCAGCACCGAGACATCATCATGTACCGTGACGACGCGCGGGCAGCGCGACACCAGCGGGATGGCGCCGCCCGTCAGATGCAACACATCCACCCGTCGCCGAGAGGCCTGCGCAGGCAGCGCCACCTGGCTCCAGAGCAGGTCGCGGCGCAGTGTGCCCAGCCGCGAGAAGACCGTTTTGCGCGTCGTCTGTGGTGTGCGAAAGGCGAACGTCTCGATGGTCAGCTCTGGATGGGTCGAGAGGCTATTCATGAGCTGCCGCACGTAGGTCGCGGTGCCGCCTCGATCCACAGTGAGCGCCGAGGTTTCAAGTCCGATGCGCATGGGTACTCTCGGTTGTCGTCTGGGCTGTCGTCCTGGGTGTCGTCGTGAGCAGGGCCAGATCGGCGAGGGCGGCAAGCATGCCAAGCTGAAACCAGTAATAGGGAACGATCTCAGCCGAGGCGGAGAGGAAGCCGACGAACACGGCCACCATCGCCATCCCGTATGCCAGTATCAACGTTTGACGCTGGCCTACGGGTGAAGACCGGTACGCCTTGATCGCGCGCTCCACGAACAGCTTATAGAAGCCGATAGCCAGCAGCGCGCCGACCAACCCACGCTCGAAGAGCCAGGCGGTGATGATATTGCGCGGCGAGGTGACGGCTGTCTTTCCGACGAATCCATACGCCACCGCTCCCCAGGTGCCAGGCCCATAGCCAATGATCGGTTTGAGCGCCCAGGCCTGGAGGGCCAGCAGGAAGTCACTGGTACGCCAATGCAGCGTGCCGCCGTTCAGGTTGGTGAAGGAGCTGAGCCGCCCGACGAGCGCCTGCGTGATTTCCGGCTTCCATAGCGCGAGCAGCCCGCCGATGGCCACCAGCGCGACCAGAACGGCCGCCGAGCCGACCAGGAAGATCGCAAGGCGCCGCAGGTCGAGCGCCCGCCGGAACCGGATGATGGCGAGGACGACGATCATTAGCGCGGCGGCCAACCACGACCCACGGCTCAGGTTCACCGCTAACAGCGCGAACTGCAGCGCGAGCGTTGCCACCAGCGGCGCTCGCCACCGACGAAACGACGGAGCGAGCAGAAGCGTGAGGGCAAGCGCAATCTGCGCGGTCAGAAACGTTCCGAAGGGATTTGGCTCGATAAACGTGGCATAGGGCCGAAAGATCGCATAGGCCTCAGGATGGAAGTAGGGGATCGGCAATCCCAGATAGTAGCCGACGAACTGGAACAGGCCGTAGAGCGCGACCCCATTGCCCGCGACGAGGACGTAGAACAGGGTCAGGCGCCGCGCACGCGCCACGAAGCGGTCAGTCGCATCGCCAGTGGCGCCTGTATCAGCCGCCGACTCAGATCGCGCGGGAAGCATGAGCAGGCGGCCCGCCAGCGGAGCGAGCGTCCATTCCATCTCTGCACGGATGCGCGCCAGCCACGCTGGCTCAGCGTCCCAGGTATCCGCCAGCAGGCTCGCGCGCGTGGCCATGAAGAGCAACACCATCAGCAACTCGAACACGATGATCTGCAGCGAGGTGAAGATTGGCGCGCCGATGTCGAATCCCAGGCTCACCAGGCCAAAGAGGACATATGCCGCCAGGACACCTGACAGGCGATCTATGCGCAACTGGCGACGCACGAGCAGCGCCACGACCAGCCCGAGCAGGATGGCCTCGTAGGGCTTGACGCGGAAGCCGCCGACACTGACATAGAGCACCTCTTCAAGTGGCGCCGTTGTGGCGAGCAGGAACAGACCAGCGCTCGGATATAGCGCAATGATCCCAGCGATCAGCGCGCCTCCAACGGCTGCTGCCACGAGCGCTCCAGCGAGATGCAGCGGATTCGATGGCGTTGGCAGCGCCGGAACTTTGGCGACGGCGAGCCGCCAGACGAGCAGCGTCGTGGCGATGAAGAGAATCATCAGCCAGACGACCAGCAACGCGACATCACGCGCAGGCGAGGCGGCGCGGCTCCGTCCATGGCTCCCTGATGGAGTCGCTGGCGCGGGCGCATCAGCCTCCAACATATGTGGCTCCATTGGAAGAACCTTTCTGTTCAGCGCCACGCAATGGCGAGTGAGAGATCGTCGGCAAGCGGGCCAGTGGTGGCATAGCTGGCCCGCCCTGCGCTGAGTGCGAGCGGCGCTGACGCCTGGACGCTGGAAACGGCGGGCGGCAGGTGGATGCTAATCGCGAAGGTATAGAGTGACCCGGCCTGCCGATCAATCACGAGCTGATAGCCCTTCGTGGAGTGCGCAGGCGTCGTCCACCGCAGGACCACCGTTCGCGTGCTATTCGGCGACAGTTTCATCTGGCCGCCATACACGGTATAGTCGGGCGCGCTGGTTGGCCCGTCCATGCGACTCAGCCCGGAGGCGGCGCTCAGTGTACTCCCATGTGGAACGTAGATCTGCACTTCGTCCGCAAAGGTTGAAGAATCGCCGAACACCGAGCCGGTGGGATGATACTTGTAGACCAGCGTGAGTGTATGCTGCGCGCTGCCATCCGCGCGGATCGTCACATCGTCAGATGTGGTCTGCGTCACGTAGAGGTCCGCTTTGTTACCGCCCACGTTGTTATCCACCAGCGCCAGCCGGTCGTTCGATGCGGCGGCGCTTGGCAGCGCATTGGCGAGCTGCAGATGGGTCAGCAGGGTCTGTGCGCCCTGGTCGCCAAGGTAGAGCTGCAAGTCTTTGCTCTTGAGGTTGGCCTGCGCCATCGTGAGCAGCGCGCTATATTGCCCCGCAGGCAGCGTGCGCAAGCGCGCAAAAACCGTCTCGCCCAGAACTGCCGTGAAGTGTTTGCGCGTCGAGGAGACGCCATCACTCGAAGGCACGCCCTGCGCGTTGGTCTGGAACTGATAGTGGTGGATCGTCTGCACCAGATTCTGGCTCGTGACCGTGACCGGATAGCCAGGGACAGCGACTGGGCCAGTCAGTTCGAGCAGTTGGGCGATACATGCCGGGGTGATCGCGACCACCCCATTGACCGATTGGCCGCTTTCCTGCTGGTAGATGCGCTCGGCGAGTTGCGCATTCTGGGGAAAGTCGGGCGAGAGATTGCTGTCGCGCAGACCCAGGTTGCTCGTCAGCGGGAACCAGCGATACAGCGCGGGAAAGGCGCGGCTGTGAGCGGCCAGGTAGGGGCCATCGAGCAGGTAGGTATCTTTCACGGTCGCGGCGCTCATGCGCCCACCCGTCACCGTCACCACGCCGTAGTTGCCGATGAAGCCGCCCCCGCCGCGCAGCTCCGTCTCATCGAGAATCTCGACGAGGTAGCTGGCGGGGTGATCGGTTCCCAGCAGCGTGGGGGCGGCCGCCAGCAGCGTGCGCAGGCTATCCACTGAGGCGCTGAGCGTCGGCGCGAGTTGATCATAGCGGGCCAGCAGGCGCGCGGCGGAAGCGCCAAGCGTCGCACCCTGGTCGGGGATACGCTGGCGCGCGGCCTGCGCCTGGGCGACATCGACCGCGAACGCCGCGACGGCCTGCTGCAGTGCGAGCAGTTGCGCAGTGGTGAGTGACGTACTCACTTGTGGCGTTGTCGTGCTAGCCGTTGCGCCAGGTGGGGGCGCCAGCGCCGCTTTGAGGTTCAGCAGCACTGGCGCCGCAGCGTCCAGCACATGCGCCCCGCCATCGCTGAGGATGATGGCCATGTCGAGCAGTGCGCGCGCATCCTGCACTTTCAGGCCCACCTTCGGCGCCGCCTGGGCTGGAGCAAACCGATCGGCGTCGGCGCTCGCGCGACGAAAATCCTGCTCGGCGGCGGCGATTTCTTCGCGGGTCTGAATCAGCAGCGCATGGTCGAACGGGTCGGCGGCGAGTTTGGCGCCCAGCGCCTCTGCCCGCACGAGATGCGCCTGGGCTGAGGCAATCGAGGCTTGCAGATCGCGGATCGTCAGACCCGCTTCCACCGCCGCGCTTGCCACGCTCAGGCCAAGCACGATCAGCAGCAGCACGCCCACCCACGAGCGCCAGAGCTTTGCGCCGCGCACGCTGAGCGGGCGAGTAGCAGCCGCTGGCTGGGCCACTATCCAGGGTTGGGGTGTCGTTGGGGGCGGTGTGGCGCTATTGCTGGACATCTCGGCCTCCTCCATTCCACTCATCGCGCCCTCATGTCCGTTTGCTTCCCCATGACTCCCGTAACAGCTCACACGCGGCGAACGTGTCTGAACGTGTCTGTCAGTATAACGCAAGAGTATAACGCAACAGTGTGGCGCCCTCAATTCGCCTGGCGCCCTTGGGACCCTAGAACGCGCCGCGCCCGGTAATGAGCGCGCGGACCGTCAGCAGCAGGATGCGCAGGTCGGTGAACAGCGAGAAATTACGTATATAGTAGATGTCGTCTTCCGTATGCTCGGACAACAGCCGCTCCCCACGTCCATTGACCTGCCACCACCCCGTGAGACCCTGCGGCGCCAGCAGTCGCCCATACTGCCACGGGTGGTACTGCGCCACAATGTCGGGTAGCTCCGGACGCGGCCCGACCAGCGACATATCGCCTTTGAGGATGTTGACGAGCTGGGGCAGTTCATCCAGACTCGTGCGGCGCAGCCAGCGCCCGAAGGGGGTGATGCGCGGATCCCCAGGGCGCTTCTGCATGCGCTCTCTGGCAGCGACCGCAGCGTCATCCGCGAACATCGTCCTGAACTTATAGATCGTAAAGAGGCGATGGTACTGACCCACACGCAATTGCTTGAAGATGGCCGGTCCAGGGGATGTCAGCCTGATACCCAGCGCAATGACCAGCAGAAGCGGACTGAAGAGCGCGATCAGCAGCGCCGAGACGACGATGTCGAACAGACGCTTCACGGCCATCTGCCAGCGGGGAAGCGCGAGCAGGCCCAGGCTCAGGACGGGGAAGCCGCTAAAGTCACCGACCGACATGCGCATCATCAGTTCAGCGGGGTCCGGGGCCACATGCACCTGCGCGGGCAGTTGGTTGAGCATTGTGAAGACCCGTTCAACGTCCGAGCAATGCTGTTCGTACCAGTCGCGGGTAATGACGACATCGTCCACATCCAGCGCGTGAATATAGGAGGCGATGCGCTGAAGGCTGCTCTCAACCAGCGGTCTCACATCAGCCTGAGCCTGGGTTTCTGCCGGACGCTGGCTGTCCAGATGGGGCGTGACCAGGTACAACCCTTGCCGCCGATATTGCGCAACCATGCGAGCAGTGCTTTCCGCCACAGGGCCAGACCCAACGACCAGCACCCGCCGATTGAGCGGCGGCAGATAGGTTGCCATGACGCGGAAGCCAACCCGCCCAATGCCCAGCAGCGCTGCGCTATAGACGACGACCAGCACGACAAATACCCGTGGCGTGGGAAGCCGCAGGAAGAAGATCAACACGGCAAATAACAAGCCAGAGAGACCAACACTCGTGACGGCGCGCGCCACGCTGTAGATGCCATCGCGATAGCGAAAACGATAGAGGCCACGAGCTACGAGTGTCACGAAGGCGACCGCCAGCCACAGGGGAAGGATCGAGGTGAGTGAGGGTGTCGAGCGCGAGAGCGGCAGGCCGAGACCCTGCCACGAGCGCAAGGCAAGCGACGTCCATTGCGCGAGACGCAGCGCAAGGACGAGGCAGAAGACGTCGGTCAAGCCAAGCAATGCGGCCATGATGCGGCGCTGGCCACGTCTGCGGGCGGCGAATGGCGAGGAGGCTGTGCGCGACCTGAATGCCGCGCTCAAGACCTCAGCGACCAGCGGCACAGGAGGTGGAGCAGGCTGGGTTGATTGATTTGGCGGCTTCATCCCTTGCTCGACGCCACGCTGCACAGCAGACAAGGATATGCTCTCACTTCTAGGCGCCCGAGGCATACGCCAGGTATAGCCAGGTATAGCCAGGTATAGAGGTGGGGTCGCCCAAAGTTCTGCTGATGACCTTCAGCACAGATGCCAGGAGTTTCAGTCGTCGCATGCGCATCTTTGGCGGGTTGGCGAGAGCCTGCTCGCCTGCCACCGACTGTATCCATCATACGTGCCAGTGTCAACCACCCGGCGACGCGCTGACTCATGTCTGCGCACGCCGCAAAGAGCGATTCACCCGCCTGCGACCTAATACACACGTTGGTATCAGCGCGTATCAGTGGCCGCGCTGGCCCGCGCCGCGTAGCGCGCGCAACGTGGGCCGCGCGGTACGTCGCCAGTGGCGCAGATAGGTATATGGAAGCGCACGCCAGCGCGCCGCCGCATGTCCATAGAGCACGTCGAGCGTGGCGCGGCGGGGAGCCAGCACGCCGCGCAAGAAGATAGCCCGCTCCGTAGGGCGGTGAACCGACGCAGCAGCCATCTGTATCCATTCCGCGCTCAGGAGATCGGCCTGGGCGGCCTCGCACGTCGCTCGCTCTTCTGGGGCGTCTGCGGCCTCGTACAGCCGCTCCAGGGCATCGGTCGGCGCCGACAGGCGCAGGTAGGCGCAGCAGTAGGCGAGCGCGGCGGCGACTGGAAGGGCGACCCTAGCCGCCACCGTCTCCTGCGTGAATCGCTGCCAATCCCAGTCACTGGGCAGCGATTCAACCAACTCGGCGATGTCTACGAGCCAGATGAGCCGCTCCAGCCGATGCTCGATGGCCGCATGGATGCACAGGTACCACAGCTCGTCACGTGGGTGCAGGTAGCGCACCGACTGGTCGAAGATGCTGATCTCCAGGGCGCGGGTCCACACTGCGGCGGCAGGGAGTGATCGGCGATACACAGTGCGACCAAAAAGCTCCCAGTGCAGCTCGATGGAAAGCGAGCGTGGGCGCGCATAGACGACCACGGCAGATGTGAGGGAGTAGAACCCGAATGGCGACCCCATCCCATCGGCGGCGCGATAGCCCAGGCGCCGCAGCGTAGCGACCGCTCGCGGCACATCTGCCTGGCGCACCAGCAGATCCATGTCCGTCATGGGTCGGAGGGCTACATCGTGATAGTAGCGGCGCGCGAGCGCTAACCCTTTGAGCGCCATGACGCGGATATCCTCCGCGCCCAGCGCGCTCACGACCTCCCGAAAGACCGTTTGCATGCGACGATTGTTGATGAGCGTCTGGAGATACTCATCCTTGAACGCGGCGGCGATGGGGGCCGGGATGGCAGTGAGCAGGTCAGCCTGCGCCAGGCGCCAGAAGACCAGGGGAGCCATGCCGTGGATCTGCGCCTGCGCCAGCAACTGACGCCACTGCGCCTCGTCCAGGCGCCTCGTCAGGTTACGTATGTCTTCCAGCGCCTCGGGCGCGCGGGTGAGTTGGCCAAAGCTCCAGAGCGCCCGCTCTGGACGCGGCATGCCGCCCGCTTCGGGCGAGCGCGAAACGCGCGCGATGGCGCGCATGGCCAATGCAGATGGCGGCGGTGTGTCGCTCTGATCCATACTGGTCGTACCACCGATTCTCTAACGGCTCCTGAACGGCTCCTGCGTACATGAACGAGAGAGCCGATAATGGTCTGTAACGAGTGTCCTGGCAGGGCGGAAGCGCTGCGCGTCCATTTCAGCTAGCCCATCTGGAGGCTGCTCTGCCGCTTTTTCCAGCCCTGGTAGCACACCCTGATGCGCCCTCAGCCACCCGCTGCTGAGCGTCAATGGCCCTTGCCGCAGGGGCGATCAGAGGCGGGAATCCAGGCCTGCTCGGCATCAAACGAGAAGTACGCGCAGTCTGCGATGGTCGGCTCGCACATGCGGCGGCGTGAAATCCCCTGATACTCTAATGAGACGCTAAGGGCAGCGTGACCAGGACCGCTTGACACGCATCTTGCCTGCTGCTATATCATGTTTTGTACCTGTATGCCATCGGGTCATCAGCGCATGCGCTTTGCAAGCTGGGAACGATGGATGCGAGAAGTAACAGATTCATACGATAACCGTTACTTCAAGTAGCAGATTCATGTCGCCTCATTCCACACAGGCAACAGTATTCAGCATCAATTTGCAGTCGGTGCGCACTTCATGTTGCTGGCACATTGCCAGGGCGCATGCTGTCTGACGGCAGGCAGGTGGTCGCCAGCAGAGGCGCTGACCTCGCATCATACTCGCCTCATGTGGCGCCAATGATGAAGTGGGCAGGGTGTTGATGGTGGGGAGCGATGGGCGCATGATGTGGCGCCCCACGCCTGAGGATGTGGGGGGAATATTAGGCCAGATGGTGGCGTACGATGAGTATCCTCGCTAGACTCATAGTCAGCCGCCTCACACAGGCATTTTGCTCGCGACCATGCTGGGCGCATGCGTAGCGTTCCCAGGGACCCACGCATGGTGTTTCTAATTGACTACCGAGGGAAGACGAGATCGGCCAGGATCAGGTGGGAGAGACCACTGCAATGATGCGGCAATCTTGTTGATGGCGTTCCCGATACCTGTACGGGCGTCATCAATCGGTGGGCAGGTGGTTGTTTTCTGGGTAGGGGGGTAGTAACAATGGACGACATGCAGAGTAACGATCAGACCGAGGCGCTGGACGACCAGCAGGGGCATGTGGCTGATCAGAGTCGGCGTAGCTTCCTCAAGGCGGCGGTGGTCGCGTCCGCTGCGGTCGCAGTCGCTGGCGGAGCCGCTGGCTTCGCGATTGCCAACGGCAAGGCGCCATCGAAGTTCCTGAGCTTCGTGGGTTTCGTGGCCAGCGGCAGTTGCATTCCTCTCAAACAGGGCGGAAAGTTCGGTGGTAGTAATCCAAACAACTTCCTTCAAGTGGACCCCTCGTATCTCGATAACTTCGGGACAGCGAGTTCAACTGCAAATGGGAACGGGGACTTTCCGCTCAACTTCACACGTTGTGGCAATACGGGCCAGATCAAGTTCACATTGACCGACAAGAACCATGCCAGCGATGTCATCTCAGGGACGCTTGTCGAAACAGGGGGCGATGGCGGTACGTTCTCGTACCAAGATGGCAGCAACAGTGTTCTGTTTCTGGCGTACATTAACGTGACCGGCTCTTTAACCGACGAGTTCCCGACGGGAAGCTGTCTGACGTTGAGTTGCTAGCACGTCACTCGTCGCATGCGTCCCGGTGGCGCCTACCGAGCCAGCCACAAGCGCATGCGCGCAGTCGCGCGACGGTCGCGTACATCGCCCGGTCAGCACAGGTTGCGAGACCGGGCGATGCCTCATCTGGGCGTGCGCAGCGCTCCACCTGGGGATGAGCGGCGCGCCCGTCTATCTGAATACCGAGGATACGCCTGTTATGTCAGTCCCAGCGCATCCGGTACGGCGTCAGGATATCGAGACCTACGTCCTCCCAGACGGGACATCCCTGCTCTTTGATCCTATCAGTGAGGCGGGGATGCCCCTCGATGCGCTTGCCTCGTTGATCTGGGACTACTGCGACGGTGCGCTGAGTGATGATGAGATCGTCAGCGAGATCGTGGCGCTGCTGCCGCAAGTCACCGACGTGGGAGCGCATGTTCTAGCGGTGATTGAAGGATTCGAGCAGCACGGGCTACTGCTGCGCCCAGCCGGCGCCAGCAGCGCGTCATGATGCGCGCTGCGTGCGCAGATTGCATCGGTTTCCGTTGTCCAGCGTCTGATTCTGCGCTGGTGAATGGGTGATCATATGACTGGTCAACGTCGTCAGAGAACGACCACCCCGTCGGTTGGGCGCCGTGCGCGCCAGGCGAGCGCGGTGACACTGCGCATCTGTGGCGAGTCGCTCGCGATTGCGGGGCTGCCCAGCGAGCTGCAGGAGCGCTTCAGGGCGCTGATGCGCCCGTTTGAAGCCGAGTTCGATCCCACCACCGCTACGCATCACCTTCAGGTGCGGCGACAGGGCGATGAGATGGCTATCGTGCGCAATGGCGAGATTGCAGCCTCGTATGGAGACCCAATCCTGCTGCTGACCCAGCTCGAGTGGCACACCGTAACGACGGCGCTGGAGGCGACTGAGGCCTACCTGCCCGTGCATGGCGCGGCGCTGACACGCGACGGCGCGACCGTGCTGCTGCTCGCGGAATCTGGCGGCGGCAAGACCACGCTGACCCTCGGTCTGATGTCGCGTGGCTGGCAGCCGCTGGCTGATGACATCGTGCTCATAGATGCGCAGACGCTCGCTATCCAGCCATTCCCACGCTGCTTTCATGTAGATGACAGCACGCGCTCACTCGCCATGAACGAAGCGCTGGTCGAGTGGCCTGGCTCGACGCCGGGCTACGCGCGGCCGCTCCAGTGGGCTGAGAGCCAGCAGCGCCCGCGCACGATTCTGCTGGTGGAACGGTGCCCTACCTGCCCCTCGCGTCTGCACGGCGTGACGCTGGCCGAAGTCGCCGCGGCGATTGGCAATAACGCCATCCGTGGGCGACTGCCGCGCTCGCAGGTGGCGCAGATCGCCGTGCGCCTGGCGACTGGCGCCAGCGCTGGCGGACGCCTGCGCAATGGCCATCTCGACAATGCCCTGGACCTCATCGAGTCGGTCTCGCAGAAGTGACGCTGGCGCCAGCGATTGAGCGGAGGCGCATCTCCCCCGATGGTAGCTGATGGGCGATGAGGCAGGCGGACGCCCACCTCATCTCTCCCAATGTACCTCATCTCTCCCAATGTGAAGTATGAGGCCGAGCGACCCTGGATGCGCGCCTCCAGGACACGGTTGAGCGGCGTCACAGCGCACGACGGACTGGCTTACTCCACCCTGTCAGCACGATCCCTACTTTGAGGGCGCCACCCCGCCGAAGTCGAGGAAGACACAGGGTACGTCACCTACGACCCAGCCATCGTGGCCGGCAGGCACAGTCGCGACATCGCCCGGTTCCAGGTCAATCTCGGTCCCGTCAGCCATGACCACATGCGTGCGGCCTGAGAGCACATACAGGAAGTGGTTGACCTGACAGAGATCAGAACCAGCCGTCGGCTTGATGTCGGTGGTCCAGCGCCAGCCAGGCTGATAGGTGATGCGCGCCACTGCCCGGTCGCCGAAGCGCACGGTTTCCATCGTCGTGTTGGGAGGTGTACGCCGCTCATCGGGCCTGCTGAAGCTCTTTTTCTCGAGGCTTGCCATTGGACTTTCCTTTCATTCCATGGATCCACTGCACGGCGCCACGTTGGCACACCGCGAGGCATGTTGCAGCCGCATCACCGTACACGCCTCGCGGCAGCTACATGATAGATGCGCTAGATACGCGCCTCAAAGATGCGGTTGAGCGGGGTCTCCAGCACACGGCGGAAGCGGCTTAGCCCGCCCTGCTCGGCAACGGCGCGCACCGCGTCGTCTGTCGCCACGGTTCCAATGGCTTCGGTTCCGGTCGCCAGCGCATTGGGTGTGCAGACCAGCACCGAGGCGCCAGCGTAGAACTGGCCCACTGGGTTGAAGTTGTCCTCAACCCGCGCCCCGGCTGCTGGCTCGACCAGCATCACTGTCCCGTCGGGCGCAAGCGCTTCGCGTGTGTGGCGGATGCTGTTGGCGGGGTCACCCATGTCGTGGAGGCAGTCGAAATAGGCGACTAAATCGTACCCGGAGCCAGGATAGTCGGTTCCTTTCGCCACCTCAAAGGTGACCCGGTCGGCCACTCCCGCTTCCTGGGCGAGTGTACGCGCCCGCTCGATTGAGCCGGGATGGCCATCGAAGCCATAGAAGCGTGAGTTGGGATAGGCCTTGGCGAGGATGATCGTTGAGGCGCCGTGGCCGCAGCCGATGTCGGCCGCCTTCGCCCCACGCTCCAGCTTGGCCTGCACGCCGTCGAGGGCGGGAATCCAGCTCTGGGTGAGGTTAGCGAGATAGCCGGGGCGGAAGAGCCGCTCGCAGCCCTCGAACATATACTGGTCGTGCTCGCCCCAGCCCATGCCCGCGCCAGTGCGGAAGTTCTCGCGGATGCGCGGTTCGGCCTTGGTCATCGCCAGCGCGATCATCAGGGCGCCGCCGACGTAGAAGGGGCTATCCTCGCTGACGAGCGCCACTGCGCGGTCATCCGGCAGCGAATAGCGTCCTGTGTCGGGCTGGTAGTCAATGTACCCGGCGGCGGCCTGGTTGATCAGCCACTCGCGCACGTATCGTTCGCTGGTATTTGTGCGCTCGGCCAGCTCGCCTGAGGTCAGCGGCTCAGCGCCAGCCATGGCGCGGTAGAGGCCGAGCTGGTCGCCGATCACCGCCAGCGCGACACTCACTGTCGCCGCGCAATCGGTGACAACTTTGCCGACGAAAGCGCCGGCCTTGTCCGCGTCAAACTGTGTCGGGACGTATGTCTGGCGCTGGCCTACGGAGGTGTCAATGTTCGTGCTCATGGTCATGCTCCTTGTGCTACACACGAGAAAATGACAACGACATTCCGGGACGCGGCCTTGGTGATCGCGCCTGCTTGATAGATTTGGCGGTGTCTGAGGTTGTGGGGCGCAGGTTCCCGCTGGGCCATGGCGCTCGGCGTCCGGCCGCGTGGGATGCGCGGTGGTGTTAGCTGGTCAAATCAGCTCTGCGATGCGCGCGGCTGCACGAGCAGCGCCATCAGTCTCGACTGGACGGTAGTGGACGGAACGGCCAATCTCCTCCGCGATGGCCGTGGCTATGACCTCGGGCGTCGAGGTTTCGAATGTCATACAGCGTCCGGCGCCGTAGCGCTCGAGTCGGCGCCGGACATGGAAGTTCTGCTCGAAGTGATGACGCAATGGGAAGTAGAGGAAGGGGCGCTGGTTGGCGGTCAGCTCCATGCATGTGGAGAGGCCGCCCTGCACCACCGCCAGATCGCACGCCGCCAGATGCCGGTAGAGCTCGTGCACATAGGCGCGCACCTCAAGCCCATCGGCTTGCTCGAACTCCGCCGTGTCAATGCGTGGACCCGTGACGACGATCATGCGCAGCGCGGGTACCTGGCGTTTGGCCTCGGGGAAGGCAGCGATCACCCGGCGCAGCAAATGCCCCCCGACGCCGGAGCCGCCGACCGTCACGATGCAGACTTGCTCATCGGGGCGGTAGCCGAGGGCCTCGCGCAGCGCAGTCCGGTCTGCGAACGCCGCTGGATCGAAGCCAGTGATGTAACCGCTGAAGTCGAAATGCTGCTCCGTCCAGGCGCGGATCGGGGGCAGGTCCTGGCCAAAGGCGTCGGGCACGATGTCATCGGGATTACCGACGAAGATCGCGCGATCACGCAGGCGAGGGAAGCGCTCGACGTGCTCAATCATCTCGGCGTTATAGTCGCTCGTGAGGAACGCCTCGTGCGCGCCGCCATCGGCCATGGGCAGGTAGCCGACGAAGTCGGTCATCCAGACGAAGGCAGCGCGCTTCTCCTCGGGATTCTCGTGCAGGAAATAGTCGAGCTCCCAAGCTTCATCGCCGATCCATAGATCGTAGTCTTCTTCGTTGACAACATCGTGGAAGAGCATGTAGTTCGCCACGAGGATCTCATCCATGCGTCGCAGCGCCTGGAAACAGTGCAGGTCGTGCTCGGCGGACTCACTCTCGATGTGGCGCGATTCGCTGGCCAGCAGCGCACTGGCCGGATGGATGCGCTCGCCGCGCTGCTCGAGCGCCAGCGTCACTGGATGTTGCGCCAGCCAGTCGATCTGCAGATCTGGGCGCAGCGCCCGCAGCTCAGCGGCGATGGCGGCGTCGCGCTGGGCGTGGCCGAGGCCAATGGGCGACGAGATGTAGAGCGCACGTTTGGCGCGCCTCTGGGCGCGTGTCCAGGTCAGCGTGCGCGGAGGTTCGGGCGCGGTGAAATCGCGCAGCAGCAGGTTGACCTTGACGGGATCGCGCGCCTGTGGCGCATGGCCCCCGCCCCGGATGGTGACCAGTCGCCCGCCGGTGATGTCGGCCAGCGTCTGCCCTCGTGCGTGGGAGACGATCGCGTCCTCGTCGCCGTGGAGGACCAGTACAGGGCACTGTATCCTGCTGGCAAGCTCGCGTACAGCCTGTACGGTTGAGGTCTTGTCTGCCGTCGTGATGGTAGAGATAAGCGTTTCGGGCGTGGTCTCCAGCGCCCAACCGATCGCATCCTCGATCTGCTTGGTGGAGTGTTGCTCCGAAAAGATCTGATGTGCGAACCACTCGACAAAGTCAGCGTAGTGGTCCAGCCAGTAGTGGCGGTTCCACTTCCCCCAGCCGTCCGCGAGCGCGGACGGCTCGTCGAACGCATGAATCGCTGCGTCGCGCACCGGGGCGCCTGGCGGCAGGGGCAGAGCGTGGTCGATGAAGACAGCGCCCCGCACGCGCTCCGGATGCTCGGCGGCCAGGAGCAGGCACCAGCGAGCGCCGCGCGAGAACGAGACGAGATACGCCTGCTCGCAGCCTACGGCATCGAGCACTGCCAGCGCGTCGGCGGCGAACTCGGCGTCGCCGTAGGCGGCTGCGCCATCGGGCCGACTGGAGCGTCCGTTGCCGCGCCCGTCGAAGGTGATGACACGGCCGTGGCGCGCTAGATACGGTACCTGGGCTTTCCAGAAGCGTGAGTATCCATAGGACCAGGTTGGCAGGAACAGCACGGTCGGCTCGCCGCTGCCGAAGATCTCGTAGAAGATGCGGACACCGTCGCGCTCGACATAGCCTTCGGCGTCAGGGTAGCGCGCGCGCATCGTGGTCGTCCTTTCTGCCGCACTTGGCGGCCTCCAGCGATACCAGCCAGCTATCGATCATGGCGAGCAGCGCGGTGTGGCCATCGTCGATGCCGCCGAGCCGCTCGAGAATGATCCCCTCATTGAACGTCACCACCAGCGTGACCATCGCCTCCACCGGGAAGCGCTGCGTGTCCAACCCGTACTCCGCCATCGCGGGTGCGAACGCCTCGGTCAGCGTGGCAATCCATTTTCGATGTTCTCGCGCTAGCCGCTCACGCAGCTCTGGCTGGTTCCATGCCAGCGCCTGCAGCTCAAGCCAGATCTTCTGGTAGCCACTCTGGCGGTCCTCATCAAGGAAGCTCATTGCCTTGCGCCATTTCTCGATGAACGGCTCGTCGCCCGCGTACATCGCCCGCTGACGAGTGATCAGCCGGTCGGTATAGCGCTCGAGCACCGAGACGAAGAGCTGCTCCATCGAGCCGAAGTAGTAGTGGACGAGTCCGTGGTTCGCCCCAGCCTCCTCCGCCAGCCGCCGGGTGGTGATGTTGGCATAGCCCACCTCGATCAGCAGGCGCTCGGCGGCATCGAGAAAGGCGGTGACAGTTCCGTTCTGGGCAAGTGGGCGGGTCATGGATGCTCCTTCGACTGATGTGCCTTAGTCAATTGGATTAGTCAAACGTATAACACGACAGGCTGCGGTTGTCAAGGGATGCGTTTCGATGTCTCCACCAACGTCGCATGTGCCTGATTCCTGATGTCCCTGCGAACACACAGCGTCAATTGGCGGGCGCGCTTACCTCTTGCACAGGCTAGAGGCTTGAGACACATGGTACCCGCACGTTGGCGCGCCTACATCGGACGTTCGTCCCATCTTTGGCGGCAAAGAGCAGCAAGGCGCTCGGAGGCGACTCATTGGCGGCGGGAGGGCTTTCCCTCAGTGCAACAGGTCGTGCTCAACGGCAAACAATGTGGCGCCGACCCTCGTGCTGACCCCCACTTTGTCGTAAATATGCTCGAGGTGGTGCCGGACGGTGTGCTCGCTCACGATGAGCTGTTTTGCCATTTCATGTCGGCTCAACCCCTTGACCAGCAACCGCACAATCTCCACTTCCCGGTCGGTCAGACCTGCCGGCCATGCTGGAGTGCGATTCTTACGCCTGGACAGGGATGTCGCTCCGGATG
Source organism: Ktedonobacterales bacterium (assembly GCA_025936795.1). GTDB lineage: Bacteria > Chloroflexota > Ktedonobacteria > Ktedonobacterales > JADMIN01 > JAKAIY01. Next base: position 20,207 of record JAICSR010000017.1, read on the forward strand.
TGCGTAGCTCCTCTGCCAGCGCCCGAAAGGCGTCGGGGCAGAGGGCATGCCCTACCTCATCGCTCATCTGTTGTAGCGCCGCTTCCTGCTCAACCGCCGGCTCGTCGGGCCGCTCGTGGGTGAGCTCATCGAAGCGATCAGCGACGGCAATAATGCGGGCGCCGAGGGGAATCTGCGATCCGGACAGCCCACGATAGTAGCCTTGCCCGTCCAGACGTTCGTGGTGGGCCGCAATCAGCGGGACGATTGGCGCCAGGACCGGCACGCGCGCCAGGATACGCTCTGCATGGTAGGGGTGCAGGCGCAGCCGCTCCCAATCGACCTGGGTAAGCTGGTTTTGCGGCTTGTGCAAGATGAAGGAGGGCACGGCTACCAGCCCGACATCATGCATCAGGGCGGCTCGGCGGATGGCGCTGACCTCCCCTTCAGCCAGGCGCATATGCTTAGCCATACGCTCGGCCACGTCACCCACTCGGCGGGAATGCCCGGACGTGTAGAACGACTTCAGGTCGGCGAAGTCGGCAAAGGACAGGGCAACGTCGTCGAGCTTCTCTTCCTTGATGTATCGGTATGGAGACGGCGGTTCCATAGACAGCACACGCATCCATACTGATTCCTGTTCCAGGGTTTCCCAGAGCGCCTCCTCGCTCGCGAGGGACAAGAAAGCGTCCACGACTGTGGGATCAAAGGCCTTGCCCCTGCGCTCCTCTGCCAGGCGGACGGCCGCTGTACGCCCCCCCACATGATGGAACGCCTCGAGAAAGCTGGTGATATAGACGATCCGAGAGATCAGAGGAACCGCCTCTCCCCGTATTCCGCCTGGTCCGCTACCATCCCACTGTTCGAAGACCGAGACCAGCGCAGTCTGTACCACCTCGGGCATGCCCAATCGCGCTGCAAAGCGTCCGGCTACCTCGCAGGTGTTGCGAAAGCCCTCCCGCGTGCTCTCCTTGCCGTGAAGCGCGAAATTCAGGAGCTGCTGCGCCCGCACGTGAGTCGGCTGCCCAGTCGCCACATACTCCTTGAGCCAGCCCATGACCTCGATTGGGCTATGGTCGTCGGTGAAAAAGTAGTAGTCCCGCCTGGCCACGATCTCGTCACTCATGACGTACCTGGCAAAGTGACTGGTCCAGGCTGTGCAGCCTGCGTCCATGAGGAGCTCAGCGTAGTACAGGCCAACCTGCTGATCAAGCGGCGCCTTGAGCCGATCCGCGATGCGCATCCCCAGGTAGCAAGACCTGACGGCATGTTCTGCCGGCAGGCCCACACCGAGATCAGCTGCCAGCGATAACGCGCTGAGGAGGTCGGCTATGCGCACATAGCCCGGTGGCGGAGATTCGACCTCGACTCGCGCCTGGGAATCGCTCATTGCTACCGCCCCTCAAGCGCCTCTACACCATCACCTGGAGGCGCCCAGCCGAAGTATATCGCACCACAATGTGTCCTGATGTCTTATCGTTGTAGAACCGCGTCATGCTACCATGCCGACCACCTCGAATACCATGATGACCGATGCCCTCAGTGTTTCGGCGGCCGAGGGCATGCTCCGCGCGGCTGGCGCGCTAGCGAGGGCGGCGACGCGGAGCAACTCGGGCGGTACAGATGTGCGGGGGAGAGGATTTACCGTGAGCGGGCCGTCTTGGACACGAGGGAAATCAGCTAGTGACACGCAACCTGAGGTGTGGCGCCATGAGCGTAACCTCAGGAAAAGTGAAATGTGGAGCGGGAGACGGGACTCGAACCCGCGACGCCC